>JALYVR010000176.1 GCA_030853145.1 Chloroflexota bacterium
TGCTGGGAGAACACGCGGCAGTCATCTTTTCAAGCTCTAGAAAAATCCGGGATGACTCATAAGGTTGTCACACTGGAATTCATCCACCTCGCTTGCTAGCAATGAAACACGCGTGATACATCACGCAGCTACGAAGGTTATCTCCCTATGCCGAGCCGAGCAATCGTAGTACTATCTCATGTTTATGTGATCTCCACTCGCTTCTATGGTAGAATCTAACATATATCTCTTATGGTGAGGGTTTTCGAATATATGGATTTCCGGGAGAGCAGCAAGCGGTATGGATGCAATTGACTTCGTTTCCTTTGGTGAAGTGCTCAAGGCCTTGCGCAAGAAGCGGAAGATCAATCAGCAGGAATTATCGGGCAGGCTTGGCGTCCACCCTAACACGATCAGTAAGTGGGAGCGTGGGATCTGCCTGCCCGATAGTAAAGGGATAGTCCTGGAAGTAGCGAAGCTGTTGCGCTTGCGTGAGCAAGAGACGCGGCTGTTACTCGACGCGAGCCTGACCGCTCTTTCTCCCTATTGGCAGGTCCCCTATCAACGTAATCCGTTCTTCACAGGTCGCATAGCGCTCTTGCAGGCATTACATGAACAGCTTTGTGGGCAACAGACCATCGCGCTCAGTCAGTCGTATGCCTTGAGCGGTCTGGGCGGCATTGGTAAAACCCAACTGGCCCTCGAATATGCCTACCAGCATGCGCTCGACTATCGAGCGGTCTTCTGGATCGCCGCGGAAACGCTTGAAACCATTGATGCCAGCTTTATCGCTGTCGCCGAACAGTTGCGCCTGCCTGAACGTGAGGACAAAGACCATCACCAGATAGTCAAAGCGGTATTGCGCTGGCTCACCATGCACAAAGAATGGTTGCTGATCTTTGATAACCTTGAAGCGGTCTCGCTCATCAAACCTTGTCTTCCGCCAGCCAGACAGGGCGCGATCTTAATCACGACGCGCCTGCACGCCCTGGAAGGTCTGGCCCAGACGCTCGAATTGCCCTCCCTCTCTCTTGAAGAGGGCGTCTCCTTTCTGCTTCGTCGTGCCAGGCTGTGCGATCCGGCCGCGCGCCGCGATCCCCTGCCCCCCAACCTGGAGGCATCCACCTATGCGCTGGTCGAGGCCATGGCTGGCTTGCCCCTTGCCCTCGATCAAGCCGGCGGCTATATTGAACGCACGGGATGCAGTCTCAGCGACTACCTTCACATGTACCAGCAGCATAGCATGCAACTGCTCAGGGAGCATTCCGAAGTTACCGACCATCCTCACTCGGTGGTGAAAACCTTTCAACTGACTTTCGAGAGATTGCAGCAAACCAACGCCGCCGCCATTGATCTGCTGCGACTGTGCGCCTTTCTGCATCCTGATGCCATCCCAGAAGAACTCATCAGAGATGGCGCGCAGCATGCAAGCCTGCCCCTCCAACGAGCAACAACGGACGCCTTTCTGCTGGATCGGGCGCTTGCCGAACTGCTCAAATTTTCCTTGCTAAGACGGATAACAGAAAATAAAACGCTGAGCCTGCATCGCCTGCTGCAAGCGGTGCTTCTAGACACGATGACGGAACCGGAGCGTGACTACTGGCTTCAGCAAGCTATCGTAGCGCTCGATACGGTGTTTCCCCAGGTGGAATATGCCACCTGGAAACAATGTGAGCGGCTGCTACCCCATGCTCTGCTGTGTTTGAACCGGGCCGCTGCTTCTCAGGAATCCCTCACCCTGGCCTCCTTAGCATACAAGGTAGCCCAGTATTTGCGTGCGCATGGACGATACGCGGAGGCGGAGCCGCTCTTCCAGCAGGCGCTACGCATCCGCGAGCAGCAGTTGGGACCAGAGCATCTCGATGTGACCTATCCGCTCGCCAAGCTGGCGGAACTCTACCGGCTGCAAGGCAAGTACGCGGAGGCGGAGCCGCTCTTCCAGCAGGTGCTGCGCATCCGCGAGCAGCAGTTGGGGCCAGAGCATCTCGATGTGGTCTATCCACTCAATGGGCTAGGGACCCTCTACGCTGAGCAGGGCAAGTATGTGGAGGCGGAGCCGTTCCTTCTGCAGGCATTGCGCATCCGCGAGCAGCAGTTGGGACCGGAGCATCCCCTGGTAGCCTCTCCGCTCACCAATCTGGCTATTATCTATAAAGGCCAGGGCAAGTACGTGGAGGCAGAGCCACTCCTACAGCGAACGTTGCGCATTCGAGAGCAGCAGTTGGGGCCAGAGCATCCTGATGTGGCCTATTCACTCAACAACCTGGCGACGCTCTATCATGAGCAGGGCAGGTACGCGGAGACGGAGCCGCTTTTCCAGCGGGCACTACGTATCCGAGAGCAGCAGTTGGGGCCAGAGCATCCTGATGTGGCCTATCCACTTAGCAACCTGGCGACCCTCTATGCTGATCAGGGCAAGTATGCAGAAGCGGAGCTGCTCTTCCAACGGGCACTGCACATCCGAGAGCAGTTAGGGGCTGAACATCCCCTGGTGGCCTATCCGCTCAACGGATTGGCGGAAATCTATCGACTACGGGGAAACTATGCAGAGGCGGAGGCGTTTTCCCAGCGCACGCTGCGCATCTGGGAGCAGCAGTTGGGACCCGACCATCCCCTGGTGGCCTATCCGCTCAACAATCTGGCTGAAATTTATCAGGCTCAAGGGAACTACACAGAGGCGGAGCCGCTCTTCCAGCGTGCCCTCTCGATCCGAGAGCATGACTTAGAACCACACCTCGCCGACCTGGCCGACACCCTGCATGGCCTCGCAACCCTGCGCGAAGCGCAAGGCAACATCCTGGAAGCCGCATCCCTCTATCGGCGCGCCCTGACGATCCGAGAGCAGTTCTATGACCAACAACAGCATCCCAAAATCAGCGACACACGCGAGCGCCTGCGTGCTGTGTTGCAAGCGCTGGGCAAGCTTGAAGGAGCCGCGACTTTTGAAGAGACACAACAGGATTCTGCAAAATTCACACCTGAAGGGTGAGTTTCATGCTGTATATTTTGAATGGCTATCATATTGCGATATCCATTCAAAATATACAGCATGGAGTTTCTCGATGACATCCCTCTTTCCCAGGATCAATGTATTGCGAGCATTGCCGGTCATAACGGTTCACAAGGCAAAGTTGCTGGCGCCGGTGGCGTTGCTTTCGCTGTGTCTCTTCTCGATGGTCATCCTCCTGGGTGCCTGTGGAGGCTCTAGCGACGACCCCAAAACCGTGGTTGACCACTACTATGCAGCCATGCAAAAACATGATTACAACACCGCTATCCAATATCTGCAAGTGACTGGCGCTCCCAATCCTTCGATGAATGTGACGACCGCTGGCGAGCTTCAGACGATGGATAGCCACTATAATGGGATCAAGAGTTATAAGATCAATAGCCAGTCGATAAATAATCAGACGGCATCGGTTAATGTGACCGTTGACAACTATCCGATGAATGTCGAATTGAGCCAGGTCAATGGGGCGTGGATCATCACCGGAGGTGATGTGCCAAATTACTTGTACTGAAAATATCCAACACGTTTGTCTCTATATCGGGGCAGAAGATGAAAGTATCTGGCCTATTTTACAGTCAACCAACAGATATGAGAAACCTTACAAAGGAGTAGAGGTGAACTGATAGCTATTGAAGTGAAGGAGCAACATAATCATGCCTTTCTGTCGGTATTGCGCGCATCAGGTGCCTGAGAGAGCGACCTTCTGTGGTTGGTGTGGCCAGTCTCTCCCTGGCGCGCCGGCCAGCAGCAATGTCTCAATGACACAGGCAAGCGCCGATTTTACTCCAACCGCACAGACTCCAGAACGCGTAGACCAGCGAGAAGCGGCCAGCAGGCAAGAGCAGAGATACCGAGAACTGTTTGTGCCCCCGATAATGCCACCGCCCGCTATCAGGGCTATGCCAACGGTACCCGGAACGCCCCAGATCGGCCATGTCCCCATGGTTCACGGCGCTCCGCCGGTCGGCCACGTCCCCATTGTCCAGGGTATGCCCCAGCCAGCGGGCCTACCCCCTACGCCTGCTGCATCACCAACAGGTGGCCCCCCCATCGCGTCGCACATGGCTGGCGCTCACGGCGTGTCTGCCACTGGTACAACTGCCGGGGGAGCCACTGGCGCGACCGTTGGGGGAGCCACTGGCGCGACGGCGACAGGCACAACTGCCGGGGGAGTCCTCGGCGCGACTGCGGTGCTGAAAGTGATCGTGATCATCGCAATTATCGCCTCGGCCACTACCGGAACGACTTTAGCCGCGCTGCGTCTCTTTCATCCTGGGAGTGCATCAACACATGGGCAGACAGGCGTCATAACGCAGCGCATGCCTGCCACCTTGACCAGTTGCCCGGCGCCAGGCACTGCCAGGGCGCTGGTCAGCCGGCCCCTGGCAACTGGTAAGGATGATACCCTCGTCTATGCTCAAAACGGCCCAGCAGCAACAGCCTTGAAACGCTATGATGCTAAGACCGGGCGCACGGTCACGTTTTACAACGCGGCACATAGCACCATCGCCCACGCTCAGATCTCGGCAGATGGGCAGTGGGTGCTGTTTGATACCGCGGTTACCACGGTTATCGCAGGAGCAGGAAAATACGCCATACTGGGCAAAATGCAAATGATCCGTCTGGACGGCCAGGGGCTGCAAACGCTCTACTGTTTTTCCAATCAATATAGTGGCAACAATTTCCCCAATCAATACAGTAGCGGCAATGTGACTTTGTCGCCTGACCGGCACTATGTGGCATTTGGGGAGAACAACTATGTCTACCTGCTGAATTTGCAAACGGGTCAGCTTCAAAAAGAGGTGTCACCTCTCAGACAAGATCAGTATAACTACACGTATTTCTTCCCGCGTGGCTGGATGGATAAGACGCATCTTTACCTGACGAGCATACCCATGACGATTGCCGATGGAGGGAACCCTTCGGGCCTGTATCTCTTGAATATCAGCCAGGGTCCCCTCGCCTCCGCGCAAAATCTGCCGCAGGTGCGAAAGACGCTGGCTTTATTCTGCTGGGATTTTGATGAGAATCCAGCGCGCACCAGCCTCTACTATAGTCAATGTCCTGACTCGCAGGGCGGCTACACACCTGGTACCAGTTTCATTGCCCGCCAGCCAGCCATGGGTGGGCCGGAAAGCACCATCTATAGCACAACGACCAATATGATCCTGAACGTGCGCGCCATGAATGACAAAACCGTGTTTTTCTATATGGGGAAAGGCATGTCTCCCAACTCCTCTGGAGGACCGCCTACGGCTGGCGCGGCGAATGTCGGCTGGTGGAAAATCAATGACGATGGCAGCGGCCTGACGCGCCTGACTACCGATACCAGCCAGACCGCCAATGACTCTACTCACTCGCCCTGGGCCAGCGTCTCGCGCGATGGCCACTTCTACCTGCTCTATAATTATGGGAATCCAGGAGCACCAACTGCTGTGCGGATGGCCCCGGCCGCTGGAGGAGCCCCTGTGACTATCGCCTCCGGCGCGTCTCCGAGCCTGAGCGCTCCTCAGGGCTGGCCCGCTACTGTGGTCCCGGCGGGCTGGACTCTGGGATAGGTAGTAATTGACTGAGAGCGTATGCGGAAACCGTACTGAAGCCGCTTCAGTACGGTTTCCGCATACTCTTTTTCCCATCCAGATTTTTTTGGAGAGCGAGGAATGTGTCGTGGCATAGGTGAACAATAGTGATGTAATCTGCTACTCTATCTTTGACATGAACTGATGATTCCATCAGCCCATTTTTCACTATATAATTCTTGTACGATTATATTATATAGGAGCAATCCGTCTATGTTGCAGGATATTCATACACTCCATCCATTAAATTTGCTGCTCGTTGGTCTTTTACTGTTGCCGATGATTGGGAGCGCCTGCCTGTTTACGGTGGTGACGGTCGGACTGCTCTTCGCACGCGCGAAGATTTTCCGCCAGCGCGTGTATAAGCCGATGCTGTTCAATCTGTTCCTGGCCTGGATTCCGATTATCTGCGTGGGGGTCGCGCTGCTGGCTTTTCTAGCCTCTGTGCTCAGGGGTGAAGGCCTGCTCTGGGTGACAATTGTGCTGCTCGGGATATGGTTTGTCTTTTTCCCCAACTCAACGTACCTGGTGACGGAATTTCATCATCTGCGGGACGAAAAGGCCGATATCCCCTACTGGTTTGATACGATTATGATCCTGGCGCTGGCGCTCTGCGGGCTGTTGCTAGGCAGTTTTTCACTGCTGCTGGTGCAGCAGCTATTGCTGATCTACCTGCCGGGGCCGTTGACCTGGGTGCTGTTTGTAGCGTACCTCTTTTTGTCGAATGTCGGGATCTATATTGGCCGCTTCCTGCGCTTCAATAGCTGGGATGTGCTGGCCAATCCCTTCAAGTTACTGACCAGGCTGGGCAAGGTCTGGCAGGAAAAGCAGACCAGGCGGCAACTGCTGCTCTTTGCCAGCCTCTTTACGCTGTTTTTGCTAACCTTCTACCTTTTTCTGTATAGCGCGGTCGAGCCAGTCGCGTCGGCGCTGCTGCTTGTAATCCAACATCCTGGGATATTCAAATAAGGCTGAGAAAGGCAAAGAAACGTCTGGCAGCGATTGTACATTCTACTATTGACTATCCGGCCGGCAGGTGCTATAGTACACCCGTTCGTGCGGGCATTCCTGAAAGCAACGAGCATGGTGGAAATCACGCTGAAAGAAGCGAAAAGCATCCTCACGCCCCAACGTCATGGATTCTTAGCGGAGGGTTCGTATCCATTCACGCATTCCCTGGCGGGCTATGTGGGATGCGGCTTTGGGCAGACGACCTGCGGACTGTACTGCTACGCGCAGTTTCTGCCGAGCTGGTCGTTTGGGGGCCTGGGCGCGCCCTGGGGCGAGGCTGTGCAGGTGAAAAAGAATGCCCCCGATCTCTTAGATAAAGCTCTTGGCGCGATGAAACCGGCTCGCCGCCAACAATTGCGTATCTTCATGAGCAGTACCACCGACCCCTACCAACCCAGTGAGCGCCAGCAACAGATCACCCGCCGCTGTCTGGAGGTCTTCGCGCGCTACCCTGATCTCGATCTGCTGCTGATCCAGACGCGCTCACCCCTCGCCGAGCGCGATCTGCCGCTTCTGTGCCAGCTCCCGTATGCCTGGCTCTCTGTGACTATCGAGACCGACGATCAGGCCTACCTTAAAGGTCTCAAGGGCGGTCCGCCCCTGGCGAAACGCTGGGACCTGGTGCGCGCTGCCAGCTCTAGCGGCGTTCCCACGCAGATTGCCGTCAGCCCGTGTCTCACTTACACCAGCATCGAAGCGTTCGGCCAGCGCCTGCTCCACAGCGGCGCGCGCCGGTTGATCGTTGATACGCCAGTCGATGGTGACGGTTCTGGTGGGCAGCGCACGGCGCGCAGCCTGTTCGCGCAGGCGGAGCCAGCCTGGGCGGAGACATCCCCTGCCCGGCAACTCTATCACTATGCGCTTGAACATGCGCCGGAAGCCGGTGTCTCAGTTGGCTGGAGCAGCGCCGGCTTTTCTGGAATCGCGCCGCGTTTCTAGCCCTCTAGTAGACGCATGGCATCTTCAAAGCCGATCTTACCTTCTGCGAGCCGCTCAAGGATTTCCAGGGGTTGCCAGGAGCGGCTCTTCCGCTCCGGTGGGCGCTCCAACGCGGCGACGATATCATCCAGGTGATTGCGCGCCGTATTGTACGCGACATTCAGTTCTGCCGCTAACTTCTGGACGTTACCCCGGTGCTTCACCAGCAGTCCCACAAAGGCGAGCTGTTCGGGTGTCAGGCGACCCATCCAGCCCAGGCTGAATGCTCCCTCGATCACAATACCGCTCTCGGGACCCTCCAGTCGCGTGACCAGCAGTTCACCGCCGGTGACAGGGTCCTTCGTAATCAGTGGATTCACACTCCCGGCTTTTCTTACTGCCATAGAAACCTACCTACTGTACAGGATGAACTGCAAACCATATTCTGCTTATCTGTCGTCTGTGAAGCCACCCTGGAGCGCTTTGACATAAGCAGGATCGACTTCACGCTCGCTCAATTCAATAATCTGCTTAAACGTCAGATCTGTCAACCCGGCTTCACGTAGTTGCTTGATATAAGCGGGATCGACCCCGTGCTCGCTTAGTTTGATGATTTGCTCAAAGGTCAAACCTGTCAACCCGACTTCACGCAGTTGCTTGATATAAGCGGGATCGACATCGTGCTCGCTCAATTCAATAACCTGTTCAGAGGTCAAATCTGCCAATCCAGCCCTTTGGAGCTTGAGGAAGTAGCTGGGATCGACATCGTGCTCGCTCAATTCAATAACCTGTTCAAAGGTCAGGCGAGGTACCCCCACTTTGTGTAGCTTGAGGAAGTAGCTGGGATCGACATCGTGCTCGCTCAATTCAAT
>JALYVR010000177.1 GCA_030853145.1 Chloroflexota bacterium
TGGTAAAGGTATAGTCTCTTCCAGGCTCACCTGCATAGTAGAGTGCTGGCACCAGCAGCACGCCCCCATCATCCAGGGCTTGCACGCGCCAGGCGGGCGTCGTCAGCACACGCTCACGCCCCAATTTGGCGACAAGTTCAGGACTGAAGAGGTTGATATCGTAGAGCCACTCTATGTCGAGAGCCCGGGCCTGCACCAGCGATATAAGAGGCCGTCCTCCGCTGACATCATCCTGGTACCCGTAAATCGGATGCCAGGCAGCGTAAATCATGCGCAAAATGTTCAAAAAGGGTTCATAGTGGGATAGATCAGCACAGAGATTTTCCATCGAGACATGGATCCAGCCGTCATGAGGTGCAATATCGATTGTGCAATTAAAGGAGCTCAGGCCCCCCGTGCGCGCCGTTGAATAGACCCCAATAGAGAGTTCGTCGCTTCGGTGCTGGAGGAAAGCATCTACATCGTGCCAGAGCACCGACGAAACCGCCGGCACGAACAGGCTCTCAGGATCGATCTGCGCAGCAGCTTCAGTCGACAACCCAGACCGAGAATACGTCCCGAAGAGAACACGGCGCCATACTTGACCAACATCTCCCTGATCTGAGCCGGCAAGGTAGTAGCCCTGGGCCGCCAACTCCGTCAGGAAGCGTGGTATTCCGTCCGCATTATAGTACGCCTCCTCGGTGCGCGGGTAATTGAAAACAGTGATAATATCGGGCATACTCTGCTTCTCCTTTTCTCTTTTCGTGGGCTAGGGCAATATGCTCTCATTAGATTGTAACGGACTATGGCCAGTTGTCTACTTCCACATTGGGAAAGTTCAATTCCTCTTTGACCTGTTCGGGTACCGGCCCTCCATCGGAATCAAAGACGAAGACTATTTTTACATCGTTGCCATAGAGGTCTCGCAGACGCTTGAGTTGCTCCGCGAACCCCCTCCCTTTGGACCTGGCATAACTCGCGTCTTTTCCCCACCAGGTATATGACTTGAGATCTACAATCACGGTACCATCCTTTAAGATAGCATCCGCACCAGCCTTGTTATCGGGGGCAAGTGGCTCCAGTTCCACCAGGTCCGGCTTGACCCAAAAAGCCCACTCAAGTTGATGAAATGAACCCTTGTAGGTTGTGTCAGAATTGTTAGCAAGATCAAACAACACGCGATCGATGCCTGGCACGTTTGCCAACTGTCCGTAGAGCATGGTGATATAAGGAATATCTCCTGCATGCTCCGTCAAGAACTGTGTAATCTTTTCCTCCGTCAGGGTGTTGCTCACACGAGAGGCGGCAATGAGTCGCGAAAGGAAGTTGGGGTCTACATCCGGAAACCGCAGACGCAGTTGATTGAATAGAATTTGCTGATCTGCATTCAAATGGGCAGGTGTAATAGTGTTTGGAGCGTAATTCTTGAGCACCTTATCAACCTGATCAGCAGAGAGGTGACCCTTGATCATCAGCAGAGCAATGAAGAGAGGGGGCACCTTGGGATATTTCTGTTGTAGTTGCCCGAAACGTTCGAGAAGCGCGCGAATTTGTGCGTCGGTAAGGCCACGCTTCCGCAGCACCCATTCAATGTACTCGATAGGGATATCAGGAAACTCCTTAGCCCACTTCTCTACCTCCTCTTTCTTCAAATTGGGCCACCGGTCCGGCCAGTTGCATCGCTGTACCCGAGAGCGCGAATTCCGATAGGATGTAATCTTCCATCAGAGATGTCATGGCATCAGCGCCATCCCCAACAAATGCATCTGGGTTACTCACATCGGTTAACTGATCGAGGAGGTTCTTAAAATTTGTGACCGATGTCTGGTGATTCGTGGCAAGGGACTCTGTCGTACTGGTAAAGTCCTTCAAGGGACCAGTGACCGGCTCAACCCAGCGCTCTAGAATCTCCACCGGATTCATTGCTCTGCTCCTTCTAGCTTAACGCAATGCAGCGATCCTACGAGTTGGTATTGTTGAAAGCCTGGACCATATGCGAGTCAGTCGTATCGGCAGCATCGGCTCCCTGAGCCAGCGCTCTGGCAAAATCCATCTGCCACTGGTAGGAGTCGCGTAATCGGCGATCATAAGAATCGAGCACAGCTCTGACCGGCCCTTGCATAAAGCCTGGGAAATGCTCAATGTAGCTCTGCACCTTTTTCCAGGTAGTCTCGTGTTGCGTGAGAGCATTGTTAGCGTTCATCATCATATTGCCGGCGGTCTCAAGCATACGTGAGACTGGAAACTGTTTTACGTCTCCGCTTCCGCTGGAACTGTCTTCTGGAACGATGCGCATCGTCTCTCTCCTTATCTTTATGTGCATCCGTACCTATCTTTCTCCTCACGAGTGTACTTCGCTCGCGAATGTGGGCTGAGCCAGAGCCACCTGGATCAAGGTCGGCGGGTGATTCTGCTGCACGAGGTAGCCACGTCCCGGCGGCAGCAGCGTGGCCGCCTGCCCGTACATGATCTTGCCTTCCTGGGGATCGCCGCTCATGATGATGGCCGAGGTGCTCATCTCGCGCAGCCGCTGGAAAACATTTTCGAAGGCCGCGCGCCCGACGCCGCCCACACGACGCACCAGCACCAGGTGAAAGCCAATGTCGCGCCCCGAAAGCAGGTAATCAACCAGCGGGTTCAGCGGGCTGCCGCCTGGCGACATAATGGCTTCATAGTCATCCACAAACAAGAAATAGTGCCGTCCACTCCAGCGCTGCGGCCGGCGCAGCTCGCTCAAGGGGACATCGGCACTGGCAGTCAGGCGCTTCTCAAGGTCCGCCTTGAAGTTGCCAACACACGCGGTCAGCGTCGGCGCATTGTAAGCATAGGTCAGCAAGTGCTTGCTATCGGCGAAATCCAGCAGCATCTTGCGAAAATCGATGACCCCGAAAACTACCTCTTGCGGGGTGTAGCGCTGCTCGATGCCGCGCATCCAGGCGCGCAGAAGCGAAGTTTTGCCGCATTCTGTGTCGCCCAGCACGATAAAGTGCGGCCCACCTGCGATCAGATCGATGTAGGCAGGGTTGAGGCGAAACTCTTCCAGGCCAAGAGGCACGCCTGCGGGCTGATCTACTGCGGGAACGGGCAAGTCCTCCCAGCGCACCAGGGGAGGTAGCATGCGCACCGGGGGGGCCGCACTCCCCTGCCAGCAACAACGCGTACGCTCTACCAGCGCTTTGAGAGCTTCCTGGGCCGGCACACCTACCCCGCGCTCACCGTGCGCGTCCATAGAGCTATCGACCACAGGCAGCGCCGTCTGAAATTGTAGCTTCTCTTTGTTGAGACCACGCCCCGGCACGCCCACCGGCAGGGACCCTGCTACGGTTTTGCCAAACTCTGAATCCATGGGATCATTCAGGCGCAGTTCCAGGCGCGTACCGATGTTGTCGCGCAGTTTGGGGCGGATCTCCGCCCAGCGATTGGTGGCCAGGATCAGATGCACGCCATAGGTCAGCCCACCGGCCACGATCTCGGTGATCTCGCCCTCAAGCTGGTCAAACTCCTGGAAGAACTGCGCGAAATTATCGATGATCAGGAAGACATCTCCAAAGGGTACTTCTGCTAGCTCACCGTCCTCGCGGCGCGTACGGAAGGTAGCCATGCTATCAATGCCCTGCTCGCGGAACAGGAACTCTCGCTCCTCAATGACCTTGCGCATCTGGCGCACCACGCGCCGCACTTTATCGCGCTCGGATTTGCCGCAGACCGCTCCGACATGCGGGGCCTGCTCGAAGATACGCAGCAGCCCGCCGCCCATATCGATACAGTACAACTGTGCGTCGCGTGGCACGTGCGTCACCATAAACGAGGCGACAAGCGTGCGCAGGAATGTGCTCTTGCCTGACTGCGGCGCGCCAACGAGCGCCAGGTGACCACCAGTACCGGAGAAATCGAGCCAGAGCGGCTCCTGCTCTTGCTGCTGGGGCCGATCCAGCAGACCAACCGGCACACGCAGCATGCCGAAAGGTGGCGGCGTTTCCCAGGAACTCCCATCCAGATCCTGCCGCTGGCATTTCTCCAGCACGGTCCGCAGCAGGAGCACTTTGCCCAGCGGCGGCAGCCAGACCTGATGAACGGGCTGGTACTGCCTGGCAAGGGGAGCCTGTGCTAAACGCTCGATGACGACATCCATCTCCGTATGCAGATCGCTGGGTTCTGTCTCCAGCACTATCGTCGACGCAGATGACTGGCTGTCCGCCGGCGGCTGGTACTTCACCAGCTTGCCGGCGGCGGTAAACTCACGCACCTTCGACACGAGCGAGGTCTGCTCCTGCAGTGGCTCGTAGGGCACCGAGATCAGCGCAGTTTTGAAGAGGTCATAGGTATCGGTATCAACCTTGAAATAGCCTACGCCCGGCACCGAGGGCAGATAGTAGGCATCGGATGTCCCCAGAACGGTAGAGCTTTCGGAGGCGCTAAAGGTGCGCAGGCAGATGCGGTAGCGTAAATGGCCCTCTAAGCCCCGAATGCGACCCTCTTCCAGGCGCTGGGTCGCGAACAAGAGGTGCAGGCCCAGGCTGCGTCCAACGCGCCCCATGGTGACAAAAAGCTCCAGGAAATCGGGGCGATTGGCAATCAGTTCCGCGAATTCGTCGGCGATAATCATCAGGTGGGGCATCGGCTCCATCTCTGGATGCATCTGCCACCTGGCCTGGTACTGCTTAATGTTATCGAGATTGCCGGCATCATGCAGCATGCGCTGGCGCCTCTGCTGCTCTCCCAACAAGGAGAAATATATGCGATCAACCAGCGAGAGATCGCTTTGCAGGTTGGTGACAATGCCGGCCACGTGAGGTAACGCCTCGAAGTCGGCAAAAGATGCGCCACCTTTAAAGTCCACCAGCACGAAGTTTACCGTCTGCGGATCATGCGTCAGCGCCAGGCTGGTCACAATCGTGCGCAGCAGTTCGCTCTTCCCGGAGCCAGTGGCGCCGACGATCAGGCCATGTGGTCCCATGCCCTTGTCGGCGGCCTCTTTAATATCGAGGAACAGCAGGCGGCCATCCGCGCGCCGGCCAATAGGCGCGCGCAACAGATCCGAGCGTGCCAGCGGCCGCCACGTCTCGGCGGTCTGGAAGGTGTCCGCCGAGGGGATACCGTGCAAATCCAGCAGGCGTACGTCCTGCGAGAAGTCCTGCTGCGCGCCAGCTTCGGCCAGGGTCAGCGGCGCCTGGCTACGCGCAATGCGCTCGCAGGTGCGCGCATCAACAGCGTCAGGGACCAGGCCTTCCAGGCGCTGCCCGCCAAACCTGATCTCCTGAAAATACAGCCCCCCAATGTCCGAAAGCGAGAGACGCGCCTGCACCTGCGCGGGTTCCTGGCTGGGATCATCGACCAGGCAGATCACGGTCACACCAAACCTGGCACCATCGTTGAAGAGCGCATCCAGCTCTGGCAGTTGCCCTAAGGCGTTATGTGGCGAGAAGCCGTCCAGCACAATAACCAGGTGCGGCAGCGTAGCGTTGGCCGTGACCTTGTGTCTCTCCAGGCTTTTATCTTTATCCTCGCTGAGCCTGCGACGACGGTCGATTTCAGGCTTGACCTGGTGGAACAGGAGGTCTCGCAGGTCGTCTACCGTATTGGCAAGCATGCAGAGATGATCGGGGGCATTGCGCTTCTCCGCTTTGACCTGGCGTAAACGGCGCGCATGGGGTAGCCACTTGAGCCAGCCCCACTCCTGCACCTGCTGCTCAGGAAAGTACACCACACAGCGTACATCTTCCGGGGCATGAAAAGCCACCACCTGGCAGAGCAAGGCACGCACCAGGGAGCGCGTCTGCGCGCGCTTGCCATGCACAGCGAGTGTCCCGATCGTTCCCAGAGGGATCAGCGCGGGTATATCGTCGAGGTAGCTATACTCTGCCACGAGTGACTCGGCCCGCGTACGTAGCTCCGCCACAAACTGGACCATCATATTCTCGCCAAGGTCCAGACGTAACCTACGGCACAGCGGCCCCGGCCCAACCCCTATGCGTACATTCATGAAATCCACATCGGAGGGGCGCCGCTCCCACAAATACTCGCGCTGTTCTACGCGCGCGGCAAGATCTTCATAAGAGGGATACAGGCGCGCGTTCATCGTACGCTGTTCCTGGGTCAGCACGAACAGGTGCTTCCGGTAGCGTGCGAGGTACTCCAGGTACATAGTGCGCTGCTGCTTGAGCTGCTTTTTCAGCATTCTGCGCTGCACAAAGCCCATGAGGAAGCCGGAGCCAATAGCGCACACGGCCATCGCGCCGCCAGCAACGATCATTAAGGGGCTGGTGCGAAAGGCGAAGATAAAGATCAGCGATCCCAGGCTGCCCACAACGGGCAACAAGTATTGCAGCCAGGCTAACGCGCCGGTCTGGGCATTCTGCACAACAGGAGGGGCAGCGATAACTATGTCATCTGTGGGCAACATAGGCGGATAGGCCCGCGCCGGCCGATAGAACTTTGTGCCATACATAGCAGTCGCCTTCCTTCGTCGCTAACCAGCATCACGCACCGTCAAACCTTCTCCCAGGTGATACCAATACCGCCTGTATGCTCGCTGGGCAGAATCGATTGTGGCAGAAACTGCTCGCCACGCGGACCAGAGGCTGGCGGAGTACCTCTGCGCTGCAGTACCAGTTCAACCCCATCAAGCACGCCAGCTTCAAAGAGGGTGAGCGTTGGCGTGAGAGGTGTACCGGCCTGCGTTGATCGCAAGGACCAGGGCATGGTGCGCATGTTCGTGGCAGACATGCTGGGAGGGACACACATTTCCACGAGTAAAGGGACGAGATCACTGATAGGAATATCTCCCGGCAGTTCCACATCAATAGTGTGCCGTGGCCCCTTGACTGTGACCAGTAATGTGCGTTGCATTCAGAAGAGACCCTTCTGCTCCCCATCCCGCGTAGGGATTCGGCTTGCCACATCCGTGTCTGGCCTCGCGTGCGCGGCCAGAGGAGAGGTCTCACAGGCCCAAGGACCAAACACACCGATGCGACAAGCCGAATCCCCACGCGGGACAGGGAGGAAGCCATGTACATAGACATCTATCTATGCAGGAAGCTAGCCTCCAAAGCCGGCGAAGGCCCTGGCCATCTGACTATCGAGATCCGTCAATGCAGTAGAACTCATCTGCAGGCCGTGGGTCAGCTCGTGCAGGTCCTGGTATACGATCTGCGCATCCCGGTGCCACTTATTCATGGCATTTTGATAGGATGCACTCCCACGACCAAACCAATCGGCCTCCAGAGCAGAAACAGCACTGTTAATGTTGCTCAAGGCAGTCTCGAATTCCGAGAGGCGCTGTAGGAAATTACTGGCCGTCGCGTCCATTACATGAGTACGACCACCAGTCATATCGCCATTCAAGGACATCTGTGCTCTCCTTCCTTAGAAACACTGTTTTTCACAGCATTCACAATAACATGATAGCCAGGTCAAACTATTGTCGCAAACGCCAGTAACTGGCTGATACTGGCTCAAGGAGAAATACTGTACTCCTTTTATCATATAAAATACCCATTTTTTTAGCAGAATGCAAGACGACTATAAGAAAATTGTAAATAATGTCATCGACCACGTGGCCAGGTCGGGGCATTCCGCCAGATTGGCCGAGGCCCAGGCCTGATCAAACAGGTGGAGCAGGTCACGGTGGATGGACCATAGAACGTTGCGCACCTCTTGCCAGCAAGGGGTCCCCATGACCTGCAATTCGTCAGGACGGAATAGCGTTTCGGCATCAACGGCGACATGCGCACGCACGCGCGGCTCCCACC
This sequence comes from Chloroflexota bacterium, assembly GCA_030853145.1. Classification (GTDB taxonomy): domain Bacteria; phylum Chloroflexota; class Ktedonobacteria; order Ktedonobacterales; family Ktedonobacteraceae; genus JALYTT01. The sequence goes on from JALYVR010000177.1 coordinate 7,734, forward strand.
AGGTCAGCATTTCAGTCAGCAGCATCGCCCCGGCAAAACGATCGCCCTCGGGACACCATTGCCCCTGTGGGCCTAAACAGCGATGCTGATAGCCGGGCGAGCCCTGGCTTAACTTTTTGGGAGCCGGGATGCCGGGCACATACATCCCTTCCAGGTCCAGCAATTGGATCTGTTTACGACCCGGCGAGAGCAGGATATTGCTGCCCGCGATATCGGCGTGCGCCAGGCCACGAGACTCCAGATTCCAGAAGGCCGTGGACGTGGCCAGGGCCAGGTCGCGCGCCTGCTCGAAGGTATAGTGCGTACTGGCAGCCTGGTCAAGCAACAAACCAGCCCAGGTTGGCGCCTCAATCCAGGGCGTGAGGATGGCATATTCCAGTTCAGGAAATGTCCGCACCAACTCAGGATAGTTCGCCATCGTGATGCATACGCGTGGCTTGATAGAGAAGCCGGGAAGATCTAAGCGCTGAGTCAGCATCTCGGTGATGCGCGCAATGCGTTCGCCGCGATAGGGCGGCTTGAGCACCTTGAGGGCGTAGATCTCTTTGGTATCCATGTTCCGAATCTGATAGATGAGCGCCTCTCCCCCCTCTATAACAAAGAGCGCATCTTTATCTTTAGGCAGGAGCGGATG
>JALYVR010000178.1 GCA_030853145.1 Chloroflexota bacterium
GGGTAGGGGCTTGTAAACCGCGCCCCTACCCACCGCGCCTCTACACTCCCCTATTCCTCCAATTTCTTGAATAAGATGAAAAACAGCATTTGAAAGGTACAGACAAAATATCAAAGCATGTGGTATATTGCATGCATAAATGTGGCGATGTGGAAGGGAGTTGAAAGTGACAACAATATGGGACCAGGGTTTGAAGCGACTGTTTGAGGAATCTCCCCAGGATTTTGTCTCCTGGGTACTGCCCGGCACAACGTACCTCAGTTTTGTCTCGACAGAATTCCAATCCAAGCTGCATGGCCAGCGCTACGCCGACATCATGTGTCACTGCCTGTTTGCAGACCAGCCTGTGATCTTGCACCTGGAGTTTCAGAGCGCCGGTGATAAGAAGATGGCCCGCAGACTTTTGGAATATAATATTAATGCAGAGGACAAATACGGCTGCCCTGTGATCTCTTGCGCTTTCATTTTCGGGCCACCATGCTCTGGGAACTGAGTGCAGAGGACCTGCTGCGCACAGAATTGCCCGGCATATGGGCGCTTTTACCCCTCGCACGCGATGGCAAAAAGACCGAAGTGATCGAGGAGATGATTCGCCAGCTCCATGAACGCGGGCGACATGAAGTTTTGTCGATAGGATATGTGCTCGCCTCGCATGTCTGGACTAGCGAGAGCAAACAGCAGTGGCTAAGAAGGAGGTTCGAGATGCTGTGTGATGAGTTACGGAATACGTGGGCCTATAAAGAATTCTGGCAGGAAGGTCGAGAAGAAGGGTTGGAGCTTGGACTTCAGCGAGGCATTCTGCAAAGTCTTCAACAAGGGCGTACTGAAGGCATTCAGGAAGGGAAAGTAATTGCGCTACGGGAAACATTGCTGACAATTGTTGAAAACGACTTTCCCAACCTCCAAAGGCTGGCTCAAAGTGTACTAGCTGAGATAATGAGCCTTGCGGAACTTCAACAACTCCTTCTGAAGCTCAGGCACACGCAGACCTTCGAGGAGGTGCGGACCGCTCTGCTTGAAGCCATGAAGGAGAACAAAAAATTAATCCCGGCTGTTAGATAGCTGATAATAGAGAAGAGTAACAAAGCAATATGAGCGTATTCGAGACCATCAAGCGGCGGCGCAGCATCGGCAAGATGACTGGAGAGCGACCGGCGCGCGTGCAGATTGAGCGCGTGCTGGAGGCAGGCACCCATGCCCCCAACCATCATAAGGTGGAACCCTGGAAGTTTTTTGTGCTGGCGGGCCAGGCGCGCGCGGAACTGGGCGAGGTGATGGCCCGGTCGCTGAGCATCAGGTTGGAGGATACCAGCAGCCCGAAGGCGCAGGCCCTGGTGGACAAGGAGCGGGGGAAACTGCTGCGCTCTCCCATCGTGATTGTAGTGGCCGCGAAACAGCCCGAACAGCCACAGGTGTTAGCCATCGAGAACATCGAAGCCGTGGCGGCGGCCGTCGAAAATATGCTGTTGACCGCTGAAGAACTGGGTCTTGCTGCCATGTGGCGCACGGGCGATGCCGCCTCCGATCCCCTGGTCAAGGCCTGGCTTGGGCTCGCGCCGGCTGAGCATATCGTGGCCTTCCTCTATCTCGGCTTCCCGGCCATCCCCAGGCTCGAACGCGTTCCCACCAGCTTTGAGAAGAAAACTACATGGCTGGGATGGGAAGAAGATGCCTCGACTCACCCCGCTCTGTAGCCCGTCGCTTGCGCGTGGGGTCCTGCGACCCAGACGCGCAAGCGCCAACTACAGAACAGACAAGTCGAGGCATCACTATACCCTACGACCCACGCCCCATATCTATTTATCCGGCAGCGGTGAGACAGGCACGGGCGACAGCAGCGGCTCAGCCATAAACAGGCACGTCTCCGCCACTTCCTGTGTACAAAGGGGGCACTCACGAATATGGGCGGCGACGCGCTGCCTCTCATCTGCCGCCAACAAACCAGCGCAATAATAGCTCAACTGCGAGCCAGCGGGACACTGGCGGCGGTAAAGATGCGAAACCAGGAATGTATTCACATCGTTGTAGCTGGCAAGTCGCTGCTGACAGGTTTCACACTGTTCAAAATGCCTGCTCGCCTCTGGAGATAATGCCTCATCATCGAGGGCCAACCGTAACAGATCCTCATCAGCAGGGGCGAAGGGATGCAAACAGTCCATCATTCATCTTCCTCATTAGCAGCATGGCACGCGGCGGCCTGATAGCTGGCTACACAATCAACACACCTCGATAGGTTCGTGTCGTTGTATAAACGCTTTGGGGTTATGTTTTTGCGCACCGCTTTTCGCTAAGCATCCTACCGTCGTTATCATTATTGTACACCAGTAGAAACGCGGAATGCTACTCATGGGTATCCAGCCGCCAGCGAATCTGGTCTATGTTGCGCACGAGGCGTTCTATGATGTTGCGCCGCAGCCGGTAGACCTCGTGTACCTCGCTGAACTCCGGTGAACAGTAGCGCACGATCTCCCTCGGCTTCAGCCCGCAGTGGAAGAGGAGATAGGCCAGGCGCCGCTCTCGCTCGTGGGGCAACAGGCTGTGCAGGATCTCCCATAGCTCGCGGCCATCATCCTCAGGCTCATCCGCGACCGGCTCTCCTGGATGGCCGGGATCTAACAAAGGCGCCTCCTTTGGTCGTGAATACATGCGCAATGTATCCATGATAGCGCCGTTCAAGCTGGCACGTAGGTAACTCAAGGCCGCCGCCAACGTATTGAATTCGAGTTGCTGGTTGTGGGCCGTCGCCTGCCAGAAACGATCAAAGGCCTGGGCCACGTAGTTCTCTTCGCTGTCCAGGCGCAAGGCCCCCTCTCGCCTGGAGTGACGGCGCATCCAGCCACGCACAACGGGGGAAAACCGCTTCTGCAACAACTCCCAGGCGCTCTGGTCCTGTTGCAACATGGCACGGCGGAAAAGTTCCAGGCAATACTGGTCGCTCGATGATTCTCCGCGACTGTAGTTGTTGACCTCGCTGACACAGTGGTCCGTGAGCGCTATCAAGCTCATCATTCCAGGTAGATCTTCCATATTAACACTCATCGCTCTCGACCTGCTTTCCTTCAGTACCATTATGCAATGATTCCGGATGGCACAACCATAGTAAGATAGACGTACAACGCCATAGTGTCTCAAAGCCCCGTTCTTCGTAGCTGCGTGATGTATCACGCTTGGGGTGGCTTCACACGCGTGATACATCACGCGGCTACCAAGGACTGGCGACTTTCGCAAAGTCCTGAAAAGAGGCAAGATATCCTTGCCCCTCATCCCAAAAACATGTATACTATTTACACATAGTATAGATGGATCTACCCGGTTTGGATATGTCGCACCTAACCAACGCAACGTGACCATTTACACAAAAAGGTCTGGGGTGGTTGCCATGAACAAGCGCATTCTGCTGGGCATAGACACAAGCCTCTCCCCCGCCACAAAGCACGCGCTTCACAAGATCAGCGAACTCATCCAGCAGGCCGCGTCGCTACACCTGGTCCTCCTGAACGTGATCCCCATCCCCTACGCGGTCTCGCCCTCGCTGGGCATGTATGTAGGACAGGTGCAGCCGCTCAGCGTCACCGCAGATCAGCGGGCCGAGGCTGAAGACGCGCTACGACGCGCGCGCACAGAGGTGCAGAAACAGGGTATTGCCGCCGAACGCATTGAGGTACTGATCCGCGTGGGGGAGCCAGCTCATGAGATTGCGAAAGCTGCCAGAGAGCTAGGCGCTGAGTTCATCGTGATCGGCAGCCGCGGCGACTCCTGGCAACAGAAGATCCGGCGCTTCTTTGTCGGCAGCACCTCGCGCCGCGTGCTCCAACTGGCGCCCTGCCCGGTAATGTTGGTCGTCGCTCCTCCAATGCCCGTCCCCTCGGACCTGGTGGTATGGTACGAGAAAGCCATCGCCTCTTACCTGCGAGCACACACCAGCGCCCTCACGATCTTCACTCCCCGCGAAGCCGCCCACATGTTCATCCCTCCCCACAAGAAAAAAGCTGGTCGCAAGGAGATCGCCGCCGCCACGCTCGCGCTCGAACACCTGGTAAGCAGCGGTGCCCTCTGTCGCCACGAAGTCAAAGGCGAACTACGCTACGTCAACGATTAAGACACACTACGCTGCGCCAACGATTAAGGATGCAAGAGATTCTCCCTGCTTGTTTTAAAGCAGTGCGGCCAGATCTTCCGCCGTATTGACTGGGGCCAGGCAGGCGAAATTCTGGCAGACATACGCGGTAGCTTCGCCGTCCTTTTGTGGTCGCTCGGCCAGCAAGGGAATCGCCTGGCCAGCCTCAGGAGCGTCGGCAGCAGCGCAGGCTATAACGCTGTTTGGCAGGTAGCGCCGGTTCACTTCGTCTAAGAGGGGGAGCGTACCGGCGTTCTGCGGATCGCCTATGACAGCCAGCTCTTTGACAGGCGAGAGCGCGAAGTCGAGTGCGCCAAGGACATGCCCGAAGGCCTGCGGATACTGCACCATGGCAGCGGAGATCGAGCGCAGGTAGTCGTCGGCGCGCTGGCGATAGGACTCCTCGCCGGTGAAGGCCCCCAGGCGCAGCAGGACAGCGGCGGCAACACTGTTCCCGGCCGGCGTGGCATTGTCCATCACATCTTTCGGACGGCTCAGCAGCTCTTCGTGATCGCTGCCCGTATCGAAGAAGCCGCCGTTCTCAGCGTCCGCGAACAGACGAATGGCCTCGTCCAGCAAGCTGCGCGCTTCGGCGAACCAGCGCGCATCGAAGCTGGCCTCGTAGAGTGCCAGCAGACCATCCGCCAGGAACACGTAGTCCTCCAGATAGCCGTTCAAGCGTCCGCGGCCATCCTTGTAGGTGCGCAGCATACGGCCAGCGCGGCGCAGCTCGCGCAACAAAAATTCGGCATTGCGCGTGGCCACCTGGAGATAGTCAGCGCGTCCGAGGTGGCGCGCCGCCTCCGCGAAGCTACGCAGCATCAGCCCGTTCCAGGACGTGAGGATCTTCTCGTCGCGCGCAGGCTTTACCCGCTGCTCGCGCAGCGCGAAGAGCGTTTCGCGGCCCCGCGTGAGTGCCTCTTGCAGACGCTCCAGGCTCACCTGGGCCTTATCGGCGACCCTCTGCGCGTCCGGCTCCGGCACGTTCAAAATGTTCTGGCCCTCGAAATTGCCGCCGGCCGTCACGCCGTAGTACAGCATGAAGAGCGCGCCATCCTCGCCTGGCAGCGCGGACTCGATCTGCGCCGCTGTCCAGACGAAGAACTTGCCCTCCTCGCCCTCGCTATCGGCATCCTGCGTGGAGTAGAAACCACCCTCCGGTGAGGTCATCTCGCGTACTACATAGTCCAGGGTCTCTTCGACAATGTGCCGGTAGAAAGTAGCGCCCGTCACCAGGTAGGCGTTCTGATAGATGCGGCTGAGCAGGGCATTGTCGTAGAGCATCTTCTCGAAGTGCGGCACCAACCACTGAGCATCAACCGAGTAGCGATGGAAACCGCCCCCCAGGTGGTCGTAGATGCCACCGTTCGCCATATGCCGCAAACTTGCCTCAACAATCTCCAGTTCGGACTGCGCTGCCTGGGTGCTGATCCCGCCAGTCAGCCGGTGTTGGTGGACGCGGAGCAGGAATTCCAGCCCCATCGTATTAGGGAACTTGGGCGCGTGGCCAAAGCCGCCGTTGACGGCATCGAAGTCCGAGGACAGCGCCTGGCTGGCCTGGCTTAGCATATCGAGCGACTGCCCTCCCATAGGCTCGCTCTCGCGGCGACGCGGTGCGCCGCTACGCTGCTTCAGGTAGTCGGCAAGCTGCTCCGCCTGCTCTTCTACATCCTCACGATGATTTTGATAGGCGTCCGCAACGCTCAGCAGGATGCGCGGGAAACCTGGCATCACCTGCTGCGGTCCGTAACGGCGGTCAGCCGGTGGAAAATACGTGCCACCGTAGAATGGCCTGCCGTCTGGCGTGAGAAAGACGGTCATCGGCCAGCCGCCCTGCTGCGTCATGGCCTGCACCGCCTGCATGTAAATACTATCGATATCCGGCCGCTCCTCGCGATCCACTTTGATGGAGACGAAGTGCGTATTCATGATCTCGGCGATCTCCTCGTTCTCGAAGGACTCGCGCTCCATCACATGGCACCAGTGGCAGGCGGAGTAGCCAACGCTGAGCAGGATGGGCCTGTCCTCACCCTTAGCCTTCTCCAGAGCCTCCGCGCCCCACCCGTACCAGTCAACGGGGTTATGCGCGTGCTGTAGTAAATATGGACTCGTCTCATTGATGAGCCGGTTTGTGTGTTTATGCTCTGCCTGGGTATCCGACATAACTGCTCCTGATTGTGTCAATGCTTTACATGTTGTCGTAACTCATTGTACGACATGCCGGGCCAGCTACGACACCCTACCAATCCGATAACATACAAACCTCTCGTACTATTTTTCAGCTTCCTTATTAAGCTCATTCTAGACTAATAGATAGAAAAGCGTATAATACTAAGAAGAAGCTATGGGATTTATCTCAGCAGGCTGAACGTGGAGAAGCTAGAAGTACAAATCAAAGGGGAGAAGTATGAAAGCAGTCGAGAGTCAATTCCTACCTTTCCTTGAGGGAAAAAAGCAATTCGTCATACCTATTTACCAGCGAGCCTATAGTTGGACTCGCGAACAGTGCGAACAACTATGGAACGATATCATGCGCACTGCTACAGAATCAGACATTGATGCACACTTTATAGGTTCTATCGTTTTCATCCAGCGCGGCCTTTTTACTGTTGCCAATATTCCGCAACTCCTGGTTATTGATGGTCAACAACGCCTTACCACACTCTCATTACTGCTCGTTGCCCTGGCCAAAGCTGTACAGAATTCTACTTCACCAATTAGTATAAGTCACGAAGAGATCTACGATTCCTATCTCTTCAATAAACATGGTAAGGATGAACAGCACTATAAGTTGTTGCTCACACAAAGCGATAAAGATACACTCATACAGATCATCGATGACCCTGACCGAGCAAAAACGGCAAGGCCCGCAAGTCGACTCATTGAAAACTATTGCTTTTTTGAAGACAAAATCCATCAGAGCAAACTTAATCTCGATACACTTTACTTAGGTATTAGCAAGCTTATTATCGTCGAAATTTCCCTTGATAAAGATCATGACAATCCCCAGCTTATCTTCGAAAGCCTTAACTCAACAGGGATGGATTTATCCCAGGCAGACTTGATTCGTAACTATGTCCTGATGGGACTCAACAACGATGAGCAGAGCCAATTATACAGGCAATACTGGTATCCTCTAGAACACTATTTTCTCCATGCAAATGGTGTTTCCGGGTTCGATCGTTTTATGCGTGACTACCTAACTCTCAAGCAGGGTACCATTCCTAACATTGATAAGGTCTATGCGAGCTTTAAAATCTATCAACGCAGCAAATTGACAACGCCTATGAGCGAAATTGTAGCCGACATTTATCGCTATGCTAGCTATTTTGTGAACATGGCCTTTTTACAAGAAGAGGACCCTGAAATAAGGGGTGTGTTGGCTGATATCAACACATTACAGGTCAACGTGGCTTATCCCTTCTTGCTAGATCTCTATGACGACTACGTAAACCGGCGCCTTTCACGACAGGATTTCATTGCCATTCTGAAATTAGTGGAGAGTTACGTTTTTCGCCGATCCATCTGTGGAATCCCAACCAACGCCCTGAACAAAATATTTGTAACACTTGCCCGGGAGATCGACAAGAGCCACTACCTGGAAAGTGTCCAGGCATCTTTCCTCTCGAAGTCATCTGGTGGACGTTTTCCACGAGATGAAGAGTTCCGTGCCGAATTTGTAGTGAAAAATATGTACAACTTCCGTAACTTGAATTACTTGCTGAGTAAACTGGAGAATTTTGAGCGAAAGGAGCCAGTACACATTGCAGACTGCACTATCGAACATATTATGCCTCAGAATGAACACTTATCCTCAGAATGGCAAAGCGAGTTAGGGCCAGATTGGCAGGACGTTCATGCGAAATATTTACATACTATCGGCAACCTTACCCTTACCGGCTACAACTCACAATTAAGTGATCGTTCTTTTCAAGAAAAACGTACTATGCAAGGAGGCTTCGCAGATAGCCCTATTCGCCTCAACAGGAGTCTTGCCAATCTGGAGTATTGGAATGCGTTAGAGATGGAGAAACGAGCGCAGGCGCTTGCAGACCTGGCAATAAAAGTATGGCCGATCCCCCTATCTGAGTCGGAAGTTAGTAAGTTTGGCCAGCAAGTGGAGGGAGAATCATCTATTGAAATTAAAGGACCAACCGTGCATCCACAGGCAGGCTTTATTCCCCCAGGTTTTAAGCTTGTCCAGAACTCTGGCAA
>JALYVR010000179.1 GCA_030853145.1 Chloroflexota bacterium
CGAGCCGTGGTTGCCGAGCTGCTCCCAGAGTTCTTCCGTGATATATGGGGCCATCGGTGCCAGGAGCAACAGTAGCGTGCGCAGCTCTTCAAGCGTCACGCTCGGCCTGCCTTCCAGTGCATTGAGGTACTCCATCAAAGCCGCGATAGCCGTGTTATACTTGAGCGCCGCGATATCCCCGCTGACGCGCTTGATCGCCAGGTGCAGCGCGCGTCGCGCCTCTCCTTGAGCTGGTTCCGGCGCGGCTCCTGGGCCACGCAGCGTCACCATCTGCCAGACGCGATCCAGGAAGCGCACAACGCCACCGATGCCCAGATCACTGAAATCGCCGCCACCTTCGTATGGTCCCATGAACATCAGGTACAGCCGGAACACATCAGCACCGAAGCGCGCGATATAGGTGTCGGGATTGACAATGTTGCCCTTCGACTTGGAGATCTTGGCCCCGTCTTTGGTGATCGTACCATTGGCGCGGAAGTGGGGAAATGGCTCCGCGAACTCCAGGTGGCCCAGGTCATGCAGCGTCATAGCAATGAAGCGCACATACATCAGGTGCAGCACGCTATGCTCGGCCCCGCCGATGCACATAGATACCGGCAGCCACGTGCGCGTGAGTTCAGGGTCCCAGGGCCGCGTCTCATCGTAGCTTGATGGATAGCGCAGGTAGTACCACGCGGAGTCCAGGAAGTTATCGTTCACATCGGTCTCACGGCGCGCCGGCTGTCCGCAGATGGGGCAGGTGGTATTGACGAAGCTCTCGATGGCGGCCAGGGGAGAGGCGCCGGTTCCCGTTGGCATCCACTCCTCCACGTCTGGCAGCAACACCGGCAACTGCTCCTCCGGTACTGGCACGGTTCCATGCTCTGGACAGTAGATGATCGGGATGGGCGGACCCCAGTAGCGCTGGCGGCTAATCAGCCAGTCGCGCAGGCGATATTTGGCGGTGCGCTTCCCCAGGCCCTGCGCTTCAAACCACGCCATAATCTCGTCACGTGCCTGCTCAGAAGTCATGCCGGAATACGCGCCGGAATCGACCAGGATGCCCGGTCGCACAAAAGCCTCTTTCGACGCGCCCGCATCGACATGGATGGCAGCTTGCGCGGGCTGCACGACGAAGCGCACCGGCAGCCCCATCTCCTGGGCAAACGCCATATCCGTCGCATCGTGCGCCGGTACGCCCATCACCGCGCCCGCGCCGTGTCCCTCTAGCACAAAGTCAGCCACCCAGATCGGCACGCGCTCGCCGGTCAACGGATGCAGCGCGTCGGCCCCCGTAAAGACGCCGGTCATCGTGTACTCAGCGCCCGTGCGCAGGCGGTTCGCCGTCTCCTGGTAGCTGGCTACGGCCTCGCGGTATGCCGCGCCTGTGATACTGGCCACCAGGGGATGTTGCGGGGCCAGGGCCACAAAGGTCATGCCGAAGATCGTGTCTGGCCGCGTCGTGTAGACCTGCACGCTGTATTGCGGTATGCCAGCAATCGCCATCTTGAACTCCAGCCCCTCGGAACGGCCAATCCAGTTGCGCTGGGTTGTCTTCACCCGTTCAGACCAATCGATCTGGTCCAGGCCATCCAGCAACCGCTGGGCGTACATGGTCAATTTCAGGAACCACTGCTTCAGCCAGCGCCGCTCCACAACGCTATCGCAGCGCTCACAGCGCCCGGTGATGACCTGCTCATCCGCCAGCACCGTTTTGTCTTTGGGGCACCAGTTCACAGACGCCACCTTACGTTCCGCCAGGCCGCCCTTGAACAGTTGCAGGAAGATCCACTGCGTCCAGCGATAGTAGGCTGGATCGGTCGTGTTCAGTTCGTGCGACCAATCGAAGCGGTTGCCGATGCGCTTCAACTGCTCCTCGCGAAAATGCTCGACATTGTGCGCGGTGAGAACACGCGGGTGGATACCTTGCTTAATGGCGAAGTTTTCGCTGTGAATGCCGAAGGCATCGAAGCCTATCGGCTCAAAGACATCATAGCCCTGCATCGCCATCCAGCGACCATGAATGTCCGAGCCGATATACGAATACATGTTGCCGACATGCAGCCCTTCAGCCGACGGATAGGGAAACATCATCAGATTGTAGTAAGGACGGTGAGCGTAGCGCAGATCAACCTGGTAGAGTTTCTGCTCTTCCCACCTGGCTCGCCATTTGGCCTCGAAGGCGGCAAAGTCATATTTGGGCGGGCGTGTCTGTGTCATCTGCTGTCTGGGCACCGCGCCAGTCACAGCAGCGGGTAGTCTCGTCTCTGTCATCGAACCCTCCTCGTATGCATATGGGCCAGAGCATTGCACGCGGAGGGCATCAAAAAAGCGCCCTCCGCCCCGGCAAGGGCGAAAAGTGCGCTCAGGAAAGCGCCTGGACCGGATATCATCAAGCCCGGCCGGACGCCATCGATCGCGTCCCTACATTCGCGGTACCACCTTGTTTCACTGCTGTCTCGCGACAACAGCCTTATGGGTGCCAACACACCCGAACCCGCTAACGGGAGTACCCGGCGCCAGCTACTCCGGTCCCCAACTCAGGACCGTTTCACCGTCGCGGCTCACAAGGGAGCTTCAGAGGGCCTCAATACTGACTCGCACCACCCGTCAGTTCTCTGCAAACGCGGCGCATCCTACTTTCCTTGTTCATGGCCATTAACATGATTCTCTACTAGAAAAGTACCTGCTTTTTTGCGATTTGTCAAGGCAGGTGGGTGCCCTGTTCCAACGCCGACGCATGATGTTGTATCAACCAATGGGCAAGCCATAGCCTCTAGGTAGCTTACGAACCAGCACGTAGCTCTTCCAGCGTCTGGGCCGTCGGCACGGCAGCGGTTCCAGTGAGAGCGGTTGTCGAGAGGCTACCGCAAATTGTGCCGCAGCGCAGCGATTCTGGCAGAGAGTAGCCTTTGAGTACACCATAGATGAAACCGGCATTGAAGGCATCGCCCGCACCGGTGGTATCCAGCACCTCTTTCACCGCGAAAGCGGGACAATAGGTGAGTTCGGCCTGCTGGCAGGCGATGGCGCCGCGCGCGCCTACTTTGACCACTGCCACCGGCAACAACTTCGCCAGTACACGTACGGCCTCTTCAGCCGTCTCGGTCCCGGTCATAAACATAGCTTCCGCCTGATTCGGGAGCATATAGTCGCCGCGCGCCACCACCGCAGGCATACGCGGGTCCGCCAGGACCTCTGGATGCCACCCGGTATCAAAGAAGATCGTTGCCTGGCGTTCAGCGATGGCATCAAGCAGAGAAGGCAGACCAGGATGAACATACAGGAAGGCAGCATCAAAATCGCATGAAGCGAGGAGCGCAGAGAGTTCCTCCGAAAGGGTATCGGCTCCGTGCATGGCTGTCGTTCGCGCCAACTGGCTCGCGAACCCGCCGGGCGTATCGGTATACGAAACGAAGCCGCGCTCGCCCTCGTGGACCAGGGCCACGCTCACGGCCTGGCGGGCATGCTCACGCACCAGCACCAGGTCGCGCGAGATGCTGGCCCGCTCCATCTCTTCGAGGATATAGCGGCTAAAGAGATCGTTCCCCAGCTCGCAGAGCAGGGCAACGCGCAGTCCCAGGCGACTGAGTGTAGCGGCGGTGTTGAAGGCCGCTCCGGCACTGATACCAAAGCGCTCAACGTAGAGTTCCTGTCCCGGTATAGGCCAGTGCGGCAGCCCGGCAAAGACAAGGTCAAGGCAAGGAGTTCCAATGACCAGCACATCAAAATGGGCGCGTCTAGCAGCGTGATGAGCAGTATTCATGCGCCGGCCTCGTCAATGCGCAACCGGGTAACTACTTCAGCAGCGCCGCCTGAACGATGCAGGCCATCAATCATCAAAGCCGCGCCGAGGGAGGCTTCAAAGCCTTCCGGTCCAGATTCGCCGTGTGGGAAGAGGTACAATTGGTAGGTATCGCCCAGGCGCTCACTGATCTCATGCGCGCGCTGGCCCGCCACCACCATATCCTCGTGGTGATGGATCGCCAGCAGGCCGGACACATCTTGCGTCAGCCCCTCCCAGAAGGCCAGCTCGAACTCCTCCTCGCCGGCAGCAGGCTTCTCTGGCCCGCGCTCGTCGTCCTGCTTGCGAACTTCCGGCTGGCTGGCAGAAGTTGAGCTTGCCAATGGCTCCAGCATCCCCACTGTCTCACCGATGCCATTGATGATCTGCCCATCTTCGATGACAAGTACAGACCTGGCATAGGTATGCGCCTCCAGAAAGAGAAAGCGCATCTCTGACCAGGCGGCTTCGCGTTCGCGCAAGCGTTGGAGAAGCAGCACAATGCTACAGACCTTCGCCGCCGAACCCATATCCAGGTGACGCAGCTTGCGATACGCCGGGACCGCCGGCAGATGCCTGACTCCTGGCAAGGCAAAGCTGGACACATTCAGGGATGTGATGTCTATAAGAAATCCGTATGCCGCCAGCCTGCTCTGTTCATCCCAGGATGCGGGAAGCATCTGCGAACGCTGCTGCTCTGTGAGCTGGCCAGGGGGGACAAGAGGCGCACCCAGGCCCATAGCGAGCGCGATACAAGGTTCAGGATCGCGCGCGCAGGCATGTTCTATAGAGGTGAGCATAGCGGCAGGATTCGCGAAGGAGCTGAGGTCGACTACGCAGCCATTCTCCATGACACACGTCTTCCAACTCGCTACATCGTAGTCAACACCGATAGTCAAACCCATTCTCTATCTCCTTGCGTATGCATATAATTGGAACATGTATTGGAATATGGCCCCCGCACTGTCGGCAGACAAGAAGAGCCGAAGGGAAGGCCACTATACGTTGTTGGCCAATTATTATATCATGGATGCAAACGAGCGCGCCGTGCTATGCAGCAAAAGCCCATAGCGCGTATTGCAACCCATTTCTCTGCATTTCTTGACGCATCGTTCATTGATCTGCTACACTTCCTCTAGCGGGTCGCGGTTTTATCCAATCCTACTTTACCTGCACAGCATACAACGAACGTTCCCGACTTGATACACAAGCATACATACCAGAAGATATGGAGCCGGGCTACACGCGGGATGTTATTCGTATTTCGCATTGATCGTAGAGGTCAGGAATATGTCAGGTGAAAGCCCTTCATACATCAATGACCAGGAACGCTTGCAACTGCTGAGGGCCTTGCGCGAGAGCGAAATTCTGCGCGAGCTGGCGGAACTCCTGGCCTCTTCGCTTGATCTTGACCACATTTTACAGGTTCTTGTGAGGCGCACCACCCAGGTATGCGAAGTTGAGCGCTGTGCCATCTGGCTGCTGGGGGAGGATCGCCAGGAACTGCAACCTGTTATTTACCACCTCATCTCGCCCCGCATCAACCCGAACATGCTTCAGGCCGCGGACCATATCTGGTATCATAGTATGCTTCAGGTAGAAAATCCATTTATCCATCGCTTGCTGACAGAGAAAGACATGATCTTCCTGCACGACCAGCGCGATGAAGAGAGCATGCGTCCCAGCGCTGAGACCTTTCTCGTACGGTCCATTTTATATATTCCCCTGGTACGCGAGGGGCGCCCGGTGGGTATGATGTCCCTGGATAATCCGGGGGAGACGAGCGCATTTTCAGAGGAGCAGCAGCAATTGGCCCGCGCCATCGCGCAGCAGGCGGCCATGGCGATTGACAACGCGCAACTCTACCGGCAAGCGCAAACGCAGCGGCGGCGCGCGGAACAGTTGATCGAGCGATCTCAAGCCATCTACCAAGTAGCCATGGCCGTCAACTCAGGTGAGGACCTGCCAGTCGTTCTAGAGATCGCCACGCAACATCTGGTTCGTGGCCTGGGCGCTGAGGGAAGCACCACAGTGCTCCTGGACGGGGGCATGCTGCACTCCGTAGACAGCGCTGGGCCGCTGGGCGAGCATGGCGAGTCGCTCACGGCCGCCCTGGCAGACCTGCCGTACTGCCAGCAAGCAGTAACAACAGGGCTACCACTCTTTGTCGCAGCCAGGCGACTGGGGGTGGCTGAACTGCTCTGGTACCATAAACTTGAGATAGAAAATGCCATGGTTATCCCGCTGATGGTGGGAGCCATGCATAAAGAGGGGCAGGAAGCGCATCGCTGCGTCGGCTTCATTTTTGTGAGCTACCACGACCCCGATCATCACCCCGCCAAGGGACACTACGCTTTTGCCCAGGATATCGCCGCTCAGTGCGCCCTGGCCATCGAGAAGGCGCACCTGCTGCAACGCGCCCACCAGGCCGCCATCCTGGCAACCGAGCGCGCCCACACCCTGAATGCTATCTTCCACGCGATGTCCGATGCCATCACCGTCCTGAACCAGGATGGACAGGTATTGATGCGCAACAGCGCCGCCGCAATCTTCATGGGCGAGCCTCTCCACTCCAGAGAGCGCCTGCACGAGGTATACAAACGCCACCCGGCCTACACACTGCATGGCCAGCAGATCCCCGAGGAAGAATTCGCCTTGATACGGGCCTTGCGGGGAGAGCGCATTCGAGGCGAGCGGATCAGCATCACACGGGCCGACGGCCAGGAGCGGGTCATCGAAATCAACGTCGCGCCTATGTTTAATGGAGCGCGGAAACAGGTCGGCATTGTGAGCGCCTTTCGGGATATCACGCAGCAGGTACGCCTTGAGCAGCATATCCGCCAGGCCCTGGAAATCATGCTGCGCATGGCAGAAGCGGTCTCCGGGATCACCGATATCCAGGATATCTTGCGCAGCGTGCTGGAAATGGCCCTCTCAGCCCTGCACTGCCAGCAAGGGGTAGTGCAATTACGCGATGAAGAGCAGAACACCTTTATACCCCTGCTGGCCCTGAGTCCTTCGGCGCAGGCCAAAGACAGGCAGCACCTGAGCGAACAAAAGCAGTGGCTGGCCGCTGAAATACACCGGCGCCGCGACTACCTGGCGCAATTACACCAGGGCCACGCCATCCTGATCAACTCCGAACGCCATGCTCACCTGCTCGCATCCGCCCAACAGGGACCTTCTTCCTCTGCCAAAGAGCTATTGACACTTGTCGCGCCTATCACTCACAATAACCACCTGTTTGGGCTGATATGGCTGGACCACGTGGTACCACACCCCACAACGGAGTCAGCGCCCGGACTACCACTGGAGAGCTTCAGCATCTGGGATATGGCAATCATCGAAGGCATGGCACAACTGGCGGGGCTGGCCATGGAGCAGGCACGCTGGCAGCAGGAGGCGCTCAACGCGCGCACCAACGAAGCGGCCATGCGCGAAGCCAACGCCCTCAAGGACGAATTCCTGGCGATCACTGCCCACGAATTTCGCACCCCGCTGACCCTCATTCTGGCCCACGCCCAGGTGGGGCAACGGGTTCTGCATCGCACATCCGATCAGGATCAGAGCACCCGGCTGACCGAAAACCTCTCCATCATCGAGGCGCAGACGCACCATCTGACGAATATCGTCAATACATTTCTAGAAGCCACGCAGATCAACCGGGGGCAACTTGTGCTCAACCTGGAAGAGGTAAACCTGGCAGCTATCGTCCAGCAGGCCGTGCTAAGCCACAGCACCTCCTCGACGATGCATCATATCGCCTGTCACATTGAACCATGTGGACAACCCTATCTCGTACTGGGTGACAGCGCTCGCCTGCTACAGGTGATTGCGAACCTGATACAAAATGCGCTAAAATCTAGCCCACCGGGCGAGCCAATTACCCTCTCACTCCGACGCTGTGAACAGGGCGCATCCGCTGACGGACAAGCTGTCGTTGAGGTGTGTATAGAGGACAGGGGGATCGGGGTTCCCAGTGATGCGCAGCCCCACCTCTTCGAGCGCTTCTATCGCGCCCCTAACATCCAGATCAGCAAGGCACGCGGCGTCGGTCTGGGCCTGTATGTGGTAGCGGAACTCCTGCGTATGCAGGGTGGCAGCATCCGTGTTGAGAGCAGCGGAATCCCTGGTGAAGGCAGCCGCTTTATTTTCACATTACCAGCGCTAGAAAGCCAGACAAGCAACAATGACTGAACTACGAGACTGGCTCCTCACGCTCGCGAAGGAGACGATGGAGCGTGAAGGCAACAACGACGCCGCGCATGACCACGAGCATATCGCGCGCGTAATCACCATCGCGGAAAGCATCCAGGCCCACGAAGGCGGCGATCTGCCTACTATCTGGGCCGCCGTGGCTCTGCATGATAGCGGCCAGGTACGCGAGCGCCAGCATGGCGGAGATCACGCGCTCATCGGAGCCGAGATGGCCGGGGAACTACTGAGCGGAACAGCTTTCCCCCAGGACGCCATCCCCGTTGTGCAGCAGGCCATTCGCGATCACCGCATGACGGGCGGCGCCACCCCGCGCTCGCTGGAAGGCCGTATCCTCTATGA
>JALYVR010000180.1 GCA_030853145.1 Chloroflexota bacterium
TCCATGATCAGCAGATCAACGAGATGGCTCCCAATGAAGCCGGCCCCTCCCGTTACCAGCACATGTTTTCCAGCGACCGTGCGCTGTGATGAACCCATGGCTGTCTCCCTCCTTCTTCAATTGCCATCTCCTACCGAAGGCAGAAGATAAAAGATATCAATATGATAATAGCTTCAATTGCCATAGGACCGTTATAGTGTAACAGCGTATGCAGAGTAAGTCAAATGTTGGTGCAGGAGGTGCGCGCCTTTTTTTGCGAGCAACCGCCGATGCCAAAAATGGCTGGCCAGGCATAATTTTGCGATCCCGTGATAAACACTTGACAATAACTGTATACGTGGGTACAATTTGTTACGGTACTCAACATAACTAAACGAGAAATATAAGTAGCAGTAACATGTCGTTAGATGGTCGAATAGATACACAAGGAATGTGTAAGATAGGGGGATTCTTTAACGTTCAGGCTCTTTTTTACTATGCGGGGCGAAAAACCATCAGAACTATGCTCATAAGAACAGTGCGAAATTCCAAGTATCGAATTATTCCCATGTTTCCGTAGCAAATCATGTGTCCCTATACTTCTTTCTGGTGGCCTCTTTCTCCGTGCTTCGTGCTTGAAAAAGCTGTCATGGTGATGCACTGCATCTCCATTTCCTTCAGCAACCTGCGCCCTTCTCTCTCATTAGAGACAGAAGGCTATTTCTGGTGTGCTCATTCAGGGAAAACAGCACACCATCAAGAAGACAACGTACGCTTTTATAGTAGCATTGTTCCTTGTATATCTTCTTTTGCTTCCTTATATATTTCTCATCGTCTTCCATTTCTCGTTGACACTTCTATGCGGCGTTTTACTATACAGTGATATCTATCAATCTACTCTTCATACCTGAATAGGGAGCGTTCAGATAGAACATGAAAAATAGCCAGAAAAGAGAGATCCCCATTGCGTGTCCTCTTCTCGGTGACGAGGAGAAGGAAGCTGTTCTCAGCGTTCTTTCTTCAGGCCGCTTAGCTCAGGGGGAGCGAGTGGCGGCATTTGAGCGACAGTTCGCGGATTTGTGTCATGTGAGGGAGGGCATAGCGGTCTCTTCGGGTACCGCGGCACTTCACGTAGCCCTGCTTGCGCATGGCATTGGTCCCGGCGACGAAGTGATCACCACGCCGTTCAGTTTCGCCGCCACGGCCAATACCATTCTGCTCACCGGTGCTAGACCTGTGTTTGTCGATATCGAGCCAGACACCTACAATCTTGATCCTGCTAGAGTCGTTGCGGCGCTGACTCCCCGCACGAAAGCGCTCTTGCCCGTCCATCTCTACGGTCATCCCGCCGACATGTTGTGCCTACAAAAAATAGCAGCCGAGCACCAGCTTGCGCTGATTGAGGATGCTTGCCAGGCGCACGCGGCCGCCATTGATGGCAGGCCAGTGGGCAGCTTCGGCACGGGCTGTTTCTCGTTTTATCCTACCAAGAACATGACCACCGGCGAAGGCGGAATGGTCACCACCGATGATCCTGTCATTGCTGAAAAGGTGCGCTTGCTGCGTAGTCACGGGCAAAAGGCGCGTTACCAGCATGTGAGCAATGGCTACAACTACCGTATGACCGAGGTGCAGGCGGCTATCGGGCTGGTGCAGTTGGGGAAGCTGGAGCGCTTTACGGAGCAGCGCATTGCCAATGCGCGCTATCTGACCCACCATCTTAGCGCGTACGTGCAGACGCCGGTGACGCGTCCGGGGGTGCGGCATGTCTATCACCAGTACACTATTCGCGTGCCGGCGGATCGAGCACGGTGGATAGAGGTGCTTAGCGAGCGTGGCGTTGGCACAGGCGTTCACTATCCTTGCGCCATCCATCAGCAGCCTTTCTATCGTGAGCAGGGATGGCATATCTCGTTGCCAGAGGCCGAGCAGGCCGCCAACGAGGTGCTCTGTCTCCCGGTCCATCCCGCGCTCACGGAAGAGGATAGAGCCATAGTTGCACAGGAGGTCATTGCGTTATGCCACTCAAGATAGCCCTGGTGGGGGCAGGCTCGATGGGAACCAACCACTTGCGCGTCCTCAAGGAGTTGCCAGAAGAGGAGGTGCAACTTGTGGGGGTCGCCGAGGTCCATGAAGCGACCCTGGCGCAGGCGGTCAAGCGGTTCCACGTCGCGGGTTACGCCGATTATCGCGAGATGCTGGCGGCAACGCGGCCTGATCTGGTTTCGGTCGTAGTCCCTACTCACCTGCACTTCGAGGTCGCCTCTTTCGCGCTTGATGCAGGCATGAACGTGCTGATCGAGAAACCCATCGCCAGTACTAGTGAGCAAGCGCAGGCCCTGATCGACCTGGCCCATACCAGGGGTGTACGTATCGCGGTTGGCCATATAGAGCGTTTCAATCCGGCTATTCTCGAACTCAAGAAGCGCCTCCTCTCTGGCAGCCTGGGGAAGATCTTCTACTTGCACGCGCGTAGAATCGGGCCATTCCCGCCGCGCATCCGCGATGTCGGTGTTATTCTTGACCTGGCGACCCATGATATCGATGTGATGCGCTACCTGACAGATTCTGAGGCCCTGCATGTGCGGGCAGAGTGTCAGAGGCATATTCACGAGACGCACGAAGATATGATCCTTGGTCTGATTCGCTTTACCAATAATGTCATCGGGATGCTGGATGTCAACTGGCTGACGCCGACGAAAGTGCGTGAACTCAGCGTCACAGGGGAGCGCGGGATGTATATCGTCAACTATCTGAGTCAAGACCTCTATTTCTACGAGAATGATTACACTACTACCACCTGGGATGCTTTACGCTCCATGTCCGGAGTAAGCGAGGGCACGATGACCCGCCTGAAAGTGCAGAAGGCCGAGCCGTTGCGGCTGGAATATGAGCATGTGTTGAAGGCCTTGCGCACCGATACAGACCTGATGGTCAGCGGGCAGGATGGGCTGGCGGTCTTACGTATCGTGCAGCAGCTTGCCGAGGCGACACAAGAGGAGAGGATGACATGGGCCACCAAAACGACGTAAACCCCTCTGGCGAGCGTGTATATCCTTTCGCGCCGAGCGGGAACGCTGGCGCCCCTCGCCCGCGTGGGCCGGTCGCCGTCGTCGGTCTCGGCAAGATCGGCCTGCCCCTGGCTATTCAGTATGTGAGAAAAGGTCGGCGCGTCATCGGCTGCGACATCAATCTCCAGGTTATCGAGACGATCAATGCCGGGCGTTCTCACGTGCAAGAGGAGGCTGGACTCGACGACGCGGTGGCCAGCGCCGTGGCCCAGGGTCTGTTGACCGCCACACAAGACACGACCTCAGCGGTGAGCCAGGCCGAGGTCGTTGTCGTCATTGTGCCGGTGCTTGTGGATGAGGCGCATGCTGTTGACTTCAGCGCCATCGATGCCGCGACCAGGGCCGTTGGCGCGGGACTGACCCCTGGCACACTCGTGGTCTACGAGACGACCTTGCCCGTCGGGACAACGGCCACCCGCTTCGGTCCTCTGCTGGAGCAGGCTTCCGGGCTGCTAGCCGGGCGTGACTTCTGGCTGGCGTACAGTCCTGAGCGGGTCTCCTCCGGCAGCATCTTTCGAGACCTGGCCAGCTATCCTAAAATCGTCGGCGGTATCAATTACGCCAGCACAGAGGCCGTGACCGCGTTTTATCGTTCGGTCCTCGACGCCACGATTATGCCCATGCGCAGCGCAGACGATGCCGAGTTCGTCAAGCTCATTGAGACGACGTACCGCGATGTCAACATCGCGCTGGCCAATGAGTTCGCGTGCTTCGCGGACCTGCGTGGGCTGGATGTCGCGCAGGCCACGGCGGCGGCGAATACCCAGCCCTACTCACACATCCACGCGCCAGGAGTGGGCGTCGGCGGTCACTGCATACCGGTCTATCCTTATTTCTTGATGCAGCACACGGAAGAAGGTCTGCTGCTCCCACGTGCTGCACGCCTCATCAATGACGGCATGGCGACCTATGCTGTCCAGCGCATCGAAACAGAGATCGGCCAGCTCGCGCGACGGTCGGTTCTGATCCTGGGGGTGGCCTACCGTGGAGATGTACGCGAGCTGGCATATACCAGCACAAAGCTGCTGCGTGACGCCTTTGAAGCGCGGGGAGCGAGCGTATTTATCGATGATCCACTGTTCAGCGCTGAAGAACTGCGGACGTTGGGCTATGCGCCGCTTACGGACGAACAGCGTGGGCGCATCAATGCGATTGTCTTACAGGCTGGCCATCGCGCCTATCAGCACCTCGACTGGAGCCGGTTTCCAGAGTGCCGCATCGTGCTTGACGGTCGCCGGGCATTGCAGCGGGAGGTGATCGAGGCGCGCGGGATGCGCTATATCTGCATCGGTGATGGTATGCTGGCGGACACACCGGCCAGAGCGGAGGGCGGTGTATGAAGTTCGTCACCATCGTCGGCACGCGCCCGCAGTTTATCAAGCTCGGCCCCGTGAGCCAGGCGCTGAGAGACAGGCATCAGGAGGTGCTTGTTCACACCGGCCAGCACTACGACGCCTCCATGTCGGGCGACTTCTTCCGCGACCTCACGCTGCCAGAACCGGACTACAACCTGGAGATCGGGTCAGCAGCGCATGGCGCGCAGACAGGGCGTATGTTGGCGGCTATCGAAGAGGTCCTGCTGAAGGAGCGGCCCGACGGAGTTGTAGTCTTTGGCGACACCAACTCAACGCTCGCCGGGGCCCTGGCCGCAGCAAAGCTCTCTCTGCCGGTTGCCCATGTTGAAGCAGGCGTGCGTAGCTATAATCGAAGCATGCCAGAAGAGATCAACCGCGTACTGACGGACCATAGCGCGACCTGGCTGTTCTGTCCCACAGAGAATGCCCGCCGGCAGGCGTCGCGTGAAGGGCTCACGCGGGGTGTTGAGGTGGTCGGTGATGTGATGTACGACGTTGTGCGGCGGATGCGGCCTCAATTGGCGGCCCATGCCCAGACGTTGTTGCCATCCCTGAATCTTGCTCCACACGCATATGTGGTTGCGACACTGCACCGGCCCGCGAACACTGATGATCCGGCAGCATTGCGCCGCATCGCGGCAGCCTTGAACAGTCTCGCTACACCTATCGTCTTTCCTGTACACCCACGTACGCGCCAGGCGATTCAGAGATACGGCGTCGAGTGGAGCAGGTGGGTTCACCTCGTGGAGCCACTTGGTCACCTCGATATGCTGACGCTGGTGCAATCCGCGCGGCATGTGGCTACCGATTCGGGAGGACTACAGAAGGAGGCTTTTTTGCTGGGTGTATCCTGTATTACGCTGCGTGAGGAGACCGAATGGCCGGAGACGCTTGTCGACGGGTGGAATGTGCTGGTTGGCAATCGCTCCGAAGATATCGTCGCCGCGTTTGATCGCTGTGAGCCGCGCATGAGGGGGCCTCATCCATTTGGAGATGGCAACGCGGCTCGTAAGATCGCTCAAGCGCTACAAACATTGCCGTAATGCGTCTAGCGGTGGTGATTGCCGTTATAGGGTCGAATGAAGTTTGACAGAGTACTACCAGATGTTTGAATTAAGAGAAAAAGTATGGATAGATTGCATATTGTTTTTATAACGCCGTACTACCCGCCGGAGGTGGGGGCGCCGCAGACGCGTATTAGCGAGACTGCGGCGCGGCTGGTGCAGCGGGGTCACACTGTGACGGTGCTGACCACCCATCCTAATTATCCATCAGGGGTGGTCCCGCCGGCATATCGCGGCCTGAAGATGCACCGCGAGAGACGCGAAGGGGTTGAGATCATCAGAGTATGGAGCTATATCAGTCCGAATAAGGGCTTCCTACGCCGCATTCTGGCGCAGCTCTCGTTCGGCTGTCTCTCCCCCCTTCTGGGTGGTCGCCACCTGGCGCGCCCTGATATGCTTATCGTCGAGTCGCCGCCGCTCTTTGATGCCTTTGCTGGCCGCCTTCTCGCTTTACGCTATCACTGTCCATATATATTTACAGTTGCCGATATCTGGCCCGAATCCGCCGTCCAACTGGGCGCGCTGCGCAACCGGCTCTTGATCTGGTTGGCAGAGCGACTGGAGTGGTCGGCCTATACGCACGCTGCCAGGGTCTGGGCCGTAACCGGCGGCATTCGAGAAGCATTGGTGCGGCGTGGTTTGCCGGCCCAGCGTGTCTTTTTGCTGCCCAACGGCGTCGATGTCGCGGCATTTCGTCCAATGGCGAAGGCGGAAGCAAGGACGGAACTTGGTTGGGAGCATACATTTACGTTACTCTATGCAGGGACCATCGGTATGGCGCATGGCTTACACATTGTGCTTGATGCCGCCGAGAAGCTGCGCGGCCAGCCAGACATTCGGATTGTGCTGGCGGGCGAAGGCGCGCTCAAAGCCGACCTGCTGGCAGCCGCCGCGCGCAGGCAGCTCACACACGTCACGTTCATCGATGCGCGTCCGCACAAGGAGATGCCAACGCTGATCGCGGCCTCTGATGTCTGCCTGGCTTCGCTGCGTAAACTGCCACTGTTCGAGGGCGCATTGCCCTCAAAGATGTACGAAGCCATGGCCTGTGCTCGTCCACTGCTGCTGGCGGTCGATGGCGAAGCTCGCACACGTATCGAACAGGAGGCCGGGGCAGCACTGTATGTAGAGCCAGAAAACGCGCAGGCGCTTGCCGACGCGATTGTCCACCTGCGTGACAACCCAACTCTGGCGGAACAACTTGGTGAGCGCGGTCGCCAATATGTGAAGACACATTTTAACCGTGATCTGCTGGTACGTGACCTGGAGACGCGCATCGTCGAATGCCTGGATGCAGACACCGTCACGTATGGAGCTGTAGTAGAAGGCAAATAATATTTTGTGCAGGAGCGCCGCTGGCCCGCGCCCTGCGAGTTTCATGCAGAGGCGCCGCTTCGGCTCCTCTTGCCCGTCGACGAAGCCTGCGCCCAGGGAGGTTCTGATGACATCACATGATACACCACACATAGAGCATATATCGACAAATATCGATGTAAGGCCGCGCCGTGAGACATTTCTGCCTTTCGCCCTGCCGCACATTACCCAGGCAGAGATCGACGAAGTGGTTGACACGTTGCATTCCGGGTGGTTGACCGCTGGCCCGAAAACCAAAAGCTTCGAGCGCGAGTTCGCGGAGGCGGTCGGGGCGGCGCATGCTGTTGCCGTCAACTCCGCGACAGCGGGTCTGCATCTCGCGCTAGACGCCCTGGGGGTTGAGCCAGGCGATGAAGTCATCGTTCCCGTCTATACCTTTACTGCGACGGCGGCCGTCATCATTCACTGTGGAGCCACGCCGGTCTTCGTGGATGTAGACCCCGGCACCTATAATCTCGATCCAGCGGCGCTTGAGCCGGCGATTAGCGCGCGCACGCGAGCGATCATGGTCGTGCATATGGCGGGCCTGCCGGCTGAGATGGACGAGATCATGGCTATCGCGCGCGCGCATGGCATCCCTGTTGTCGAGGATGCCGCGCACGCGTTTCCCGCGCTGTATCGTGGCAGGATGATCGGGAGCATCAGCGATATCACGGTCTTCAGCTTCTATGCCACCAAAGCCCTGGCCACCGGCGATGGCGGCATGCTGACGACCGAAAACCCGGCCTATGCCCAGCGCGCGGCCATGATGGCTCTGCATGGCATCAGCCGGGATGCCTGGAAGCGCTATTCCGCCGAAGGCTCCTGGTATTACGAAGTCCAGGAGATGGGCTATAAGTACAACATGACAGATATCGCGGCCGCCCTTGGTCTGCACCAGTTGGCGCGCCGCCAGTGGTTATTCGAGCGGCGCAGGGCCATTGCTCAGCGCTACAATGCTGCCTTCTCTCACTATGATGAGCTTGGTATTCCGGTAGACGTTGAGTATGTGCAGCACGCGTGGCACCTGTACCCGTTACACCTGCATCTTGAACGACTCTCGATCATGCGCGAAGAGTTCATCCAGGCACTGACGCGGGCGAATATTGGCAGCAGCGTGCATTTTATTCCACTTCATGTCCATCCCTATTATCGTAAGGTATTCCATGTGCAGCCAGAAGATTTTCCGCACGCCCTTTACGCGTATGAACGAGAAGTCTCATTGCCTATTTATCCAGGAATGACCGAAGACGACATAGAAGATGTTATATCTGTAGTGAAGACTATTGTAGAAAATAACCGGTATATACGCTTGTTGTAGAGCGTACTGGTGGTAGTGAATCAAGGGGTGATGAGTGATTTATGGGGGAGAAACGTATGAAGCGTCTCTTTGATATGCTTGTCTCAATGGTTGCCTTACTGCTTCTTATGCCACTTCTGGTCCTGCTGGCCCTGGCTGTGTGGGTGGATGAGCCGGGACCGGTCCTCTATCGAGG
>JALYVR010000855.1 GCA_030853145.1 Chloroflexota bacterium
GGGATGAGTATTGCCTCATCCCCCGCCACCTCCTTTTTTGTTTATACTGCCACGTTGGTTGAGCGGCTGTAGGGTTTATCGGGGTCGAGCAGCACGTTGACGCAGGCGGGCAGGCCGGAGGCGAAGGCGCGTTCGAGGGCCGGGCGGATCTCTTGCGGGTCTTCCACCAGTTCGCCGTAGCCACCCAGGGCCTCGACCATCTTATCGTAGCGGATGCCGGGGGATAGCTCGGCGGCGGTGGCGTGTCCAATCATGGCTTTCTGTGGGTGCTTGATCTGCCCCCAGGCGCCATCGTTGCCGATGATGGAGACGATAGGCAACTTCTGGCGTACCATGCTCTCAAACTCCATGCCGTTGAGACCGAAGGCGCCGTCGCCGTGCAGGATCAGCACCTTCTTGCCAGGTCGCGCGAGTTGCGCCGCCATGGCGTAACCTGTACCCGCGCCCAGCGTGCCCATCGGGCCGGCATCGAGCCAGTAGCCTGGCCGGGAGACGTTGATCACGCGCGCGCCATAGCTCACAATGTCGCCGCCGTCGCCTACGACCGTGGTATCATCGTCGATAAAGTCGCGTATCTCGCGGCAGAAGCGCATTGGATGGATCGGCGCGCCATCGGTGCTCATGAGCTTCTCGTCGCGCTCCTGGGCCTTGCGTTCCTCGCCGCGAATGTAGGTCACCCACTCGCTGTCGCCGGACTTGCGCGTCGCCGCCTCGGCCACCTGGCGCATGCTGATGCCCACATCGCCGATCAGGCCCACTGCCGCGCCCCGGTTGACGCCGATATCTTCGCCGGCGAGGTCGAACCAGATCATCTTCGCCTCCGCCGGGATGAGCGGGGGCTGGCCGTGATTGAGCCGGAAGTCCAGGCGCGTGCCCACGGCCAGAATGGTATCGGCCCCTTCGAGCGCCTTGCGGCGCGCTGAGGTAAAGAAGAGGGGATGGGTCGACGGCAGGCAGCCGCGCCCGGCGCCGTTGAGGAAGACTGGGGCCTGGATGCGCTCAGCCAGTAGACGCAGCGGCTCGGCGGCGTCGCACCACCAGACGGCGCTGCCGGCCATGATCACGGGCCGCTCAGACTGCGCGAGCAGCGCGGCAGCCTTCTCGATGAGATCAGGTGTAGGCTGGCTGCGGCCACCGGGACGGTAGTACACAGGTTCGCCCGGATCAAAGGCGTTATCGGTGTCGGCGAGGCTATTGAGCACGTCTATGGGGATCTCCAGGAAGACCGGGCCGGGCTTGCCGTTCAGCATCTGGCGGAAGGCAGTTGAGACGTACTCGGAGATACGCGCGGTCTCGTGGACGGTACGCGTCCACTTGGTGATGGGGCGCAGCAGGTCGACCTGGTTCATCTCCTGTAGCGCGCCGCGATCCCACAGGCCCAGGGGCGCCGCTCCGCCGATGACCAGCACCGGGCTGCCCGCCAGGTAGGCATTCGCCACGCCCGTAATGCCATCGGTCACGCCGGGACCGGCGGTCAGCAGGGCCACACCGGGTGTGCGCATGCATTTCGCCCAACCCTCGGCTGCGTGGACCGCCGCCTGCTCGTGGCGTGTATCGACCACACGAATGCCCTCGCGCATACATCCATCATAGATGGCCGCGATATGACCGCCGCTGAGGGTAAAGACTACCTCGATCCCCTCGCGTTTCAGGATTCTGGCCACCAGTTGGCCGCCATGCGTGATGCTCAAAATATGCCTCCTTGTTTATTCTACCCCAATATCCCACGCCTGCTGTAGATCGGCTCGCGAGTAGCACTGAAAGGCCATCAAGGTATGCGTCGCGGTAATCGTGGGCAGTGTCACCATCGAGTTGGTGACGACGCCGGCCAGGTCTTCGTACTGCGGGAGCCGCAGTAGCGCCACCAGATCGTACTCGCCGGTCACCGAGTAGACCTCCGCCACGCCTGCGATCTCCAGCAGGCTCTGGGCCGTCTCGTTCACCTGCCCGCGCTGGACGTTGATCAGAACCAGAGCAGTAACCATACGTAACTCCTTTATCGAGGCTCTTAAAGGGCAACTGTTCGTAGCAACTTTACGCATATTGTAACACGCGTTGGAAGTACGAAAAGCCAGGCTGTGGAGTGGCCTTCATG
>JALYVR010000181.1 GCA_030853145.1 Chloroflexota bacterium
CACTAGGATACATGCCTCGCTCTCCGTCGCACCTGGAGAGCCACGCCCGCAATCACCACCACCAACAACACCGCCAATGCAATCCCGATGATCGTGCCGGTATACGACGGGGCCGGGGCTGATAGCTTTAGCACTGAGGAGACGGTGGACGCGGGAGGCGCCAGGGCAACTCTATCCGACAGGCTATCGTCCGGCTTTGGCAGCGTCACCACTGGATTGGCCGGCGGGCGACCATCCTGCTGCCCGAAACCTTGCCCGTAATAGTTGCGGTAGAAGTCGCTGTAGATCGTGGGGTGCGCCACAACTGTGATCGTCTTGCTGACCCGGCGCGTGCCTGCCGGCGAAGTGACGGTCAAGATCAGATGATAACTTCCCGCCGTCGTGTAGGTATGTTGCACTCTGATCCCACTGGCGGTTGTGCCATCTCCAAAGTTCCAGGCATAGCTGAGGGGCGTGCTGCTGCTCTGCGGATCAAACGAGGCCTGCGCGTCCAGCGACACACTCGCGCCGACCTTTGTCTGCCCGACATCGCTGATGGCGGCCACCGGGTTTCGATCTAGCGTGGCCAGGCCCAGGATATCGGGCTGGTTCAACATCCAGGTGGTGAGCATCCCCGGCAGCCCCAGGGCCAGCATGAGGGCATTAGACTTGTGCGAGCTGCCATCGGCGAAGGTGTTCATCAGTTGAATCGTATCGTTCGACTGATCGTAAGGATAGGCCCAGATGGGCGGATACGGATCATAGTAGCTAAAGTCGCCAATGAAGGTAGAGCAGGCCAGGCCGGCCAGGGTGAAGGGGATCTGATCGCTGCCACCCGAATTGTCGTTCATCATATGAATATCCTGCAACTGGTCCGGCGTGAAGATCGGCTGCAAGACATCCTGCTTTTTAGCGTTATGATAGCTGAGCATCTGATAGCCCAGCGCGCGGAACTTGGCAAAGGCTGCGATCACGGCCTGCCATTGTAGATACTGGAAACGCGTGATGCGCGCGGCACGCTGCGGGGATAGGTCCGCCTGTTTTGGATAGTAATCATCGTTTCCCACGGGCGATAGCAGGATACGGAAATAGAGCGGCGGGTTATCGAGCTGGCCCAGAAAACGCAGGGGATAGGCGATGCCATTCTGCTCCTCGTTAAACATCGCCGTGATATTGGAAATATCCCCGTTGATGGTGCTATCCAGGTAGTGAAACGAGCCGTAGATCCCCTGCTCCTCGGCATCGAAGATCACAAAACGCAGTGTGCGCGCCGGATAGACATGGTGCGCGCGCCAGTAGCTGGCCATCGCCCTGGCCACCCCCAGCTCGATAGAGCAGCCGCTGCCATCATCGTTGGCCGATTGCGTCGAGGAGGCCTCCCCATCGTAATGACAGCCAATAACCACCGCCTGCTCCGGATGCACTACGCCCGGCACGCTGACCTCGACATTGAAGGCTGGCACCGTCGGCGTTCGCCTCAGCCAGCCCGGTGTCGCAAAGAAATCGCGCCGCACCTGTGGTCCAAAGCCCTGCAAATCGCGCGCCATCTCCTGCGACCAGTAGGCGGCAAAGGCATCATGGCCACTGACGCTCACAGGCACGTTCTGATGATAGCCTGACTCGCGGCGCTGAAAATGCGTCACCGTGTAGAAAAGCTGGTCATAAATATAGTTGGGATCAACGGCCGGAAAATCCATACCCGCGTCCTGCTGATCTACCGCCCTGGCCGTCCTGATGGGGCTGGCGGCCGCAGAAACCGGCATAAAAAGTGAAAAAATAAGGATGATGAATATCAGACGGCGCATAGGAATTCTCCTTAGCTCTTGATTGCTAGCTACAAGATATGACGTAAATAGCATACATAATCTGACAACGAGTTCATAGGCGTGATACTCGGCTGTCAGATTTCCACTGTCGTTTCCGTCTGTAACATACAGAAGCATTCTCAACTACATTTCAGGAGGCATACATGGCCCGTTCAATTGCCCAGAGAACAGCGCGGCGTAGTGGGTACGCGCGGGTATCCTCGACTGTCACGCTCGGGATCTGGCGGGCGCGCCGGACCTGGGGAATGCTGCTGATGACCGGGCTGGGTATGGTCGCGGCCGTGATGCTCACCTGCACCGTGCCACTCTATTCCAGGCTGGCAACGACGGCGGGGCTACGCGATGTGCTGAGCAGCGCACCTGAGAACGCGGATATGACCGTGACCGGCTCCTCTCAACTCCTATCGGAACAATATATTAACGACCTGACGGCCCAGATTGACCAGGAATTCCAACAAAAAGTGCAGCCATATCCCGGTCCCGCGCGCTTCTCGATGGAGGTCCCACCGGGGCCGCTGATGGTGAACTCATTTTTGGACAATGGCAGGAACCAACTCGTGGACACAAGAGACCAGATACAGCTTGTGACCGAGCCGATGAGTCAGGTTAGCTCCCACCTCACGCTCCTGCGCGGGCGCCTGCCCCGAACGTTGACAGATGCCAGGGATCTGAATGTCCATACCAGCGATTTCAGCGCCGACCTCGAAATCGCCCTGACGCTGGAGGAAGCGGGCCAACTCTCGGTTGATGTCAGCTCCGTCATCCCCCTACACATAGGCCTTGTGACCTCAGCACAGGTTCTCCGACTCCACATTGTGGGTATCTTTCGGCCGCTCACGCAGAACAGTACCTTCTGGAACAGCCACAACTTCCAGCGTACCAGCATCCCCCACCGGCCCGATCACACCTATACCGCGCTGGCCTCCAGCGAGTCACTGCTCGCGATCTTCAACGCGTTCTATCTCACCCCCATAGGCAGCCAGTTGACCTATAATCGCGCCATCGACCTGTTCTGGTACTACCGCTTCCAGCCCGCGCAGGCCACGATTGATAACCTGAATAGCATGGTGGACGGCTTCAGTACGCTCAGGGTTGATATTGCCAGTGTCGCCATCTCCGAGTCAGGGCAACTGGTCAACCAGGTGAACCTGACCGCGTTTATGGCCTCGAATAGCCTCCAGGTGTATCGCGCGCGCATCTTGCTGGTCCAGGTGCCCACCATCAGCCTCCTGATCCTCGTCATTGGCCTCGTGCTATTCTTCGTCACGATGATGACCGACCTGCTGGTAGAACGGCAGGCGGAGTCTATCGCCATCCTGCGCAGTCGCGGCATGAGCCGGGGCCAGATCTTCGGCGCGTTCGTGACGCAGGGCGTGGGTCTGGGCCTGCTGGCCCTTATTGTGGGACCGCAGCTGGCTCTGGCCTGTGTGCGCCTGCTAATCTTTCTGCTCCTGCCGCCTCACGCGCAGAACACCTTCGACCTGATCGCGAATAAACCCTGGCAAGCGGTAACGAGCGTCGGCTGGCTGGCCCTGGGGACGGCGGCGGTGGCGATCCTCGCGATGGCCCTGGCCGTCAACCGCGCCAGACGCGCAGACGCGCTGACCATCCGCCGGGAGGTGGCCCGCTCGACGCACCGCCCGCTCTGGCAGCGCCTCCACCTGGACGCGCTGGCCATCATCGTGCTGATCATCACCTACGGCTTCGTGCTCTATCTAACCAACACGAATATCCTTGATGCGCGCCTGCGCGCGCAGTTGTTAGCGCCCCTCACGGTTCTGGGGACAGTCTGCCTGCTCCTG
Source organism: Chloroflexota bacterium (assembly GCA_030853145.1). Lineage (GTDB taxonomy): Bacteria > Chloroflexota > Ktedonobacteria > Ktedonobacterales > Ktedonobacteraceae > JALYTT01. Next base: position 3,608 of record JALYVR010000181.1, read on the forward strand.
GCGGGCATCATGCTCTTCCTGCGCCTCTTCCCGCGCCTGCTGAGCGGAGGTGCCTGGCTGGCAGGTCACAACCGGGGCGCGGCTCCCCTGCTGGCCCTGGCGCAGATGGCGCGCGCCCCCAGGCAATCGCTACGCATGACCCTGCTGCTAGCCTTCACCACGGCCTTCGCGATCTTCTCGCTGGTCTTCCTGAGCACGCAGGCGCAGCGGGTGCAGGATGTCGCCGCCTATCAGAGCGGGGCGGACTTCAGCGGGTCGCTGGTAAGCCCCATAGAGCCAGATATCATGGCGCAGCAGACCGCCGCCTATCGTCACCTGCCCGGTGTCTTCTCGGCCTCGCTGGGTTATACCGGCACCTTGAAAGCCGGGACGAGCGGCACTATCCCCATAGCGCTGCGCGCCGTGGATGCCGGCACCTTCGCCACAACGGCAAGCTGGACGCCCCAGCAATCCGCTCAACCCATCGAGACACTCATGCACCAACTAATTTCCGGGCGCACAGCAGCCATCGCCGGCAACATCATCCCCGCCATCGTGGATAGTCAGGCCGCCAGCGTGCTCGGCCTGGTCCCCAACGCCAGGTTCACGCTGACCTCCAGCGACGGCCAGTCTACGGTTCGCGCGACCTTCGTAGTGATCGCCGTGGTGCAGGCCATCCCCACGGTCTTCTCCAGTTCACAAACAAATTCTGACAGTGAAGCGTTCCAGCGGGCGGGGTACTGGCGGATTATCGCACCTACGATGCTATCTACCAGAAGGCGGCGCTCGCGGACAACGGCGGCGATGTGCCGCTGAACTACGCCTGGCTGCGCACCAACAACGACCCCACTTCGCTGGCGCGCATCCGCGATGCCTTGAACAACAGTGATCTCAGGCTAGGGCCGCTCAATGATCGGCGCGCCATCCTGGACGATCTCACCCACGATCCGCTATACCTCACCCTCGTGGGCGTGCTGGCCATCGGCACAACGACCGCGCTCTTGCTGGCACTGCTGGGGAACCTGCTGGCCTCCTGGCTCAGCGCGCGCGGCCGGCTCACCAACTTCGCCGTGATGCGCGCCTTAGGCACCAGCCCCCGCCAGGTCGCTGGCGTGCTGACGTGGGAGCAGGGGATCATCTATGCGCTGGCGATTGGACTGGGTATCGTCTCCGGCCTGCTCTTCTCTCTCTTCGTGGTGCCCTCGCTTGTCTTCACCAGCGCCCCCGGCGTGATCGCCAGCACCGGCAGCGCGTACATCTCGCAGAGCATCCCGCCGATTCAACTCGTCTTCTCGCCACTGTTGATCCTGGGACTTGCCGCGCTGGTGACCATCTGCGTCATCGCCCTCTGGCTGATGGTGCGCGTCGTCTCGCGCCCGTCGATTGGCCAGACGCTGCGCATCAACGAGGATTAAGCTGCTAAGCATAGAGAGGGTATTCTTGAACGAAGGAGATGCCCCTTCGCTCAGGAATACCCTCTCTTATTTCAGGGGAGGGGCCGCGCAAAGCACAATGAGGGACTTTGCGAGACCCCGTGAAAACCTCTTATCCCTTTTGTAAGGGGTTTTGCGGCAGATCAATGACTTGATGATCGCCCCGTCTCAACAACGTCTCGGCATTTGTGCTATAGAGTCGCCAGAAATCAAGGTTTGTCACATCTGAGGCTAAACCAAGCACAAAGCGCTTTGACGAAATCCTCTGAGCGCTCGCATGCCGGAGCGTCTCGCGAGCGAGCATAATCATCAGCACGCGTGAGAGATTCATGCCCTGGAACTCTGTATGCGCATTGAGCTTATCTACACTCACAGAAGCCCTTGCCTTCTGCTCAATTGTAAGCACGGCCAGTTGCTCCATCCCAAAATGGATCTGGAGCGACCCAGGTTTTATAACAAACCGATAACTAATTTGTGTTATCAGCCAGATGCTCTTCCATAAGAGACCAGCGCGTCTGGCTTCTCTTCATCGTTCATAAAGAGTATACCTGCCAGCAGGGGAGAAAAGAACGTCGTAGAGTAGTCAAGAAGTAGTCAAAAGAAGGATCATCAGGAGAGTGAACTATTCGCCGATGGTTCTCGTCAACTCAAGTCCTTTGCCTCAGGAGCCGAGAAAGACAAACATGCTCTTTGTCTATTTTACCATACGTGCCAACTGCCTCACATCGTGCAAAAGGCCGATGTTTTTTCAGCCGCTTTTGGATATTCTCCTGGCACATCTGTTTTTCCGTCAGAAGGCAGAAGAATGTACGTTTCTCAGGAGGAAACATGCGTGTTCAATCGGACCTGGCACAGAAACTCCCACACATTTTGTGGATTGGGGGTTCTCCTTGCTCAGGGAAATCCACCATCAGCCACACGATCGCTCAAATTTACGTCTTCCTCGATTATCACCTGGATGCCTGGTCGAACAATCATTTTGCGCGCCGGATAGCAGCAGGAGACTCAGAGGCGAGCACGTTTCTGAAGATGAGCATGGACGAACGCTGGATACACCGGCCGGTGGAGGTGTTGGTGCAGGAAGTATTCACCTCATGGACGAACCATTTTTCTTTGGTGATTGAGGACCTCCTAGCGCTGCCAAAAGACAATTTTATTGTTGCCGAAGGCAACTTCTTTCCCGCGTGTGTTGCGCCATATCTCTCCAGTCCGCATCAGGCGATCTGGCTGGTCCCGACGGACTCCTTCTGTGAGAAAGGCAGGCGCCAGCGCCAGAACGAATTGAGCAAACGACAAAAACGCCACGGTGTTTACAACGAAGGCAGCGATCCCGAAAAACGCCTGAGGAATATTATTGCTCGCGATTGCCAGCTTGCTCGCTATGTGAAACAGCAGGCGGAAGAGCTGTCGCTCACGGTTCACGAGGTGGATGGCAGCCGCTCTCGTGAAGAGATGACCGAACTGGTCGAGAGGCACTTCGATCCCTATCTCATCGATTGTTTCAAACGACTCAAATGACCCCAGGAACGATTTGCTCTTCCTTGCCGAAAAAGCCAGCAGTATCCCCCCTATGGTTGCGCGCTCGGCACGGCCGCCGTGAAGATCTCCTGCCGACCGGTGCGTGTATCGTTCCAGAAGGGGTGGACGAAGTGGCTGTCGGCGGCCAGGCCCTGGTAATCGCCGATGAATTGCTGCCCGTACTCATCGATGGGAGCGCCGACCGCCGGGTCCCAGCTCTGCGTCGTCACGCGGACATTCTTGAGGAACGACGCACCCCCATTGATCGACTGCGCCAGGTAGACATCGATGAGCCGGTGCTGGGGATCGACGCGCGTATCAAAGAACGAGATGCTGACAACGCCATTGGGCGCAATAGCCATCTGCGGCTGGAACTGGTTGGTCCTATCTCCGACAGGATCATCGTTCACGCGCACGGGCGCAGACCAGGTTTTTCCCCGATCCTTCGAGGTCGCGAGCAGGATATCCGCGTCCCCCGATCCCTTGTCGGCCCAGGCGATGTAGAGTTGCCCGCTGTGGGGATCGGCGGCGAAGGCCGGCAGCGAGAGATTGCGATAGCGCTCATGCGGAAAGTGGCCCGCGATATCGTGGATCGTGGCGATCAGCACGGGCGCACTCCAGGTATCGCCGCCATCTGCCGAGGTGGTGAGCAGCAGGCGTGTCGGGATACCGTGGTCTGCCAGGTCGATATAGGGAAAAGCCACCGAGAGCAGCCCATCCGGCCCAACAGCAGGGGTGATCCCCTGGGCCGCGTCGCAGGTCGTCTTAGCAGCGGGTCGTCCTGGCACAGTATTCGTGCAGAAGGGCGCGTTGCCCTCGATCAAGCGCAGCGGCGAGAAGGTTCGACCGCCGTCCGTTGAGCGCGCAAAGGCCAGCTCTTCGCTACAGGTGTTGTCACCACCACAAGAGTCGCCATGATCGTAGGACCAGGCAACGTAGACATTCCCCGAGTATGGTCCCTGCGTCTGATCAACGGCGATCCAGGGCTTATCGCTGAATGTGCGCCCGCTTGTATCGAGAAAGACATTGACAGGGGAGCCGAACGTGCGACCGCCATCGGTAGAGGTCGAGACGGCGATGCCGCTGGCGCCACGCAAGGTGTCGGGGATATCCAGGACCGCTGCATAGACACGATTATGAGGGCCAAAGGCAAAGCTGATATCAGAGGTAGTCACATCACGCGTGAAACCCGGCAGCACACCTCCATCCACCCAGGTGCAGCCTCCATCAAAAGATGCAAAATAACCGATCTTGAACCTGTAATGAGCGAGGTCGGTGAAGAACTTGGAGCCGCCCACCAGGTGCAGGGGATTGGCCGGGTCCTCGACAAGCATCGGCTCGCTATGCGCAAGATAGCTGTCGTGGCTCACCTGGATATTGGCATACGGCGCGTGCGGCTGGCGCCCAAGCGAGACACAGGCACCGCCGCCAGGCAGAGAATAGAAAGGCCGAGGCGACGGGGTGGGAGTTGGGACGACACCTATCCTCGGCTGATCACATGCCGGCAGACTCAGCATAAGCACGATGGCAACACACCATCCTGCCAGCGAAATACCTATGCGTTTTGTTGGATAACCCATGTTCGATCACAGCGGGTCGGTGAAACGATGTGGTTGGCATCAAGGGGCAGACCATTGCCCCTACGCCACACAAGGCAACCTGCATTCTTTACATAATACGTTCAACGAAGCCAGCTTCTCTCAATCCAGCACTGTAATGTCGTGTTGGAACAGGGCACCCGCGAGGGGCGCCGATCGCATGGTCAGATATGTACG
>JALYVR010000182.1 GCA_030853145.1 Chloroflexota bacterium
GGCCCAAGATAGGAACCGAGATGCGTCTGAAATTCCTGGTTGAGCGTATTGGTAACACCGTTGATCGTTCGCGTCGATAGCTGTTCAGCAGTACTCTGGACAACGATATCCGCGTTTTGCGGGGCGGCGTTGAGCACCCCACGCAGGCCCGACGTCATCGCCACCTCCGAATAGAGCGGCACGGTACAGACGATCATCACGGCAGCAATCATGCCCAGGCCCGTCACAAAGAGCAGCCCCCCTGTGCGACGTAAGCGCCAGAAGGCCAGGGTGATGGTTGAGGGTAACAGTTTTCCTTTACGGGTACGAGTACGGCCCAACGTCGTGTCTGGTACCGGCGGGGGGGCCATTGTCGTTGAACGAGCCATCGTGTCCTCTTTCTCTGCGGAGTACACAGGGGCAAAGTAGAACAGGCAGTACACGCAGTCTCATCCATGATACAGGATACGTACACACCGTTCCCTACAGATAGAGACGCGAAAAGCCCAAAACTATTGCAGTTTCCCAACAATTGCTCATCGAGAATGACCACCTCCTGGGATGCCCCAGATGGTGGTCATTCTCGATGAGCAAGACATAAGCCCTAGCGCGGTCCAGCGAGGCGTACCTCATCGCTGGGGAGCGTGAACTGGGCAAAGTTTTTCTTGAAACGCTCGGCCAGAGCGGCCGACTGCTGGTCGTACGCCTGCTGGTCCTGCCAGGTATTGCGGGGGATGAGCAGTTCGGCGGGGACATCAGGGCAGGAGGTGGGGGAGCGCAGGCCAAAGATCGGGTCAACCACCATCTCGACAGTGTCCAGTTGCCCACCAATAGAGGCACGCACCATCGCGCGCGTATAGTTGATATTGATGCGCTCGCCAATGCCGTACGGCCCACCGATCCAGCCTGTATTGATCAGGTAGCAGCGCACATGATACTTCTCAATGCGCTCGCGCAGCAGGTTCGCGTACTCGCCGGGTCGCAACGGCAGGAAGGCCGCCCCGAAGCAAGAACTGAAGGTCGCCTGCGGAGTGGTGACGCCCGCTTCCGTCCCGGCCAGCTTACTGGTATAGCCGGAGAGGAAGTAGTACATCGCCTGCTCGGTGGTCAACAGTGAGATCGGTGGCAGGATGCCAAAGGAATCGGCCGAGAGGAAGATGACCGCCTGAGGCTGGCCGCCCATGCCCGATTCGACTACATCATCGATGAAGTCGACGGGATAGGCCGCGCGTGTGTTCTCGGTGAGCGAGTCATCGGCGTAATCAGGCTCGCGCGAGCCTTCGCGCAGCACCACGTTCTCATAGACGGCGCCGAAGCGGATGGCATTCCAGATCTGTGGCTCATACTTTTTCGACAGATTGATGCACTTCGCGTAGCAGCCGCCCTCGAAGTTGAAGACGCCATTATCGCCCCAGCCATGCTCATCATCGCCGATCAGGTGGCGGCTGGGGTCCGCCGAAAGGCTGGTCTTGCCCGTGCCGGAGAGGCCGAAGAAGAGCGCAACATCGCCATCAGGACCGACATTCGCCGAGCAGTGCATCGGCAGCACGCCCCTGGCGGGCAGGATAAAATTCAGGACGGTGAAGATCGATTTTTTCATCTCGCCAGCGTAGTGCGTCCCGGCGATCAGCACCAGGCGCTCTTCAAAGTCGATAATGATCGCGGCCTCCGAGCGCGTGCCGTGAATGCGCGGGTCCGTCTTGAAATTTGGCACGCAGAGGATCGTGAAGCCGGGGTGCTCGGCCGCCATGTCGGCCTCATTGGCGCGCAGGAAGAGCTGGCGCGCAAAGAGGTTATGCCAGGCCAGTTCCGTGATCACCTGGATCGGCATGCGATACTGGGGGTCAGCCGCCGCGGCCGCGTCCAGCACATACACATCACGCCCCTGTAAATACGCCGCCAGGCTGCGTCGTATGCCCTCAAAGGTCTCCGGCGACATCGGGTGATTGGTTTCGCCCCACCAGATTCTGACGGCGGAATCCTCGCTGGCCACGATAAACTTATCCTTCGGGGAGCGCCCCGTATGCTTGCCTGTGGTGGCGGCGAAAGCGCCATTGGCGGCCAGCTCGCCCTCTTTGCGCGCCAGCGCATGCTCCACCAGCACTGCCGGCGAGAGGTTCCAGTTGACCTCGCCCAGGTTCACTAAGCCATACTCTTCAAGAGCTTTCCGGCTCATCATCATCGTCATTGCAGCTGTCTCCTTTACGGACACGTCGATAACATCGTTGTTCTCGTATGATACTTCTGACCTTATATACGGCAACATATATGCCCCTCTTAAAGGTAGTCTACCAAACTTGGCCCCGCAACGCAACCCAAACCACAACGAGGCTGAGACGCTTGATCCGTGTAAGGGCGTCGTGTTCTCTTATGAAAATTAGATTAAGCCCTTTCTTCGTGATTCTTTACCTCCACACGTCCCATTGCTTCCAGAAGAATCCCATAATTTTTCCTTATTATTTGTACTCTAGAGTGCTGCGGTCCCAACCCTTGCTTGTAGACCTCCAGAACACGTCGATACAGGGGTTCCGCCTCCGCATACTCCCCCTGATACTGATAGAGGGTCGCTAGATTGCTGAGGCTTTGCGCTGTATCGAAATGCTGCGGCCCCAACTGTTGCTCCCGGATCTTAAGAGCGCGCTGATACAATGGCTCGGCGATGGTGTACAAGGCATGATTATCTAAATAGAGACCCGTTCGATTGAGTAAATCCGCAGCCTCAAGGAGTGAAAGCCTATACTGCTCTATCAACGTATTGCATGCCTGTGCCTGATCAAGATAACGGAGGCAGCGCGGCCAGGTGGCAATATCCTGAGGACACTCAGGAAATACCACGTTGACTGCCCGAACCACTCTTTCCGCCCATTGGCATTGCGCCTCTGCCTCCATGGCATCCATCTGCACAGCCTGGACCAGACGATGGATACGCAGGGTCCGGGTCTCTGCCAGGCGCTCGATCAGGGAAAATTTGAGCAGGTCTGCAATCATCTGGTTAAAAGCGAAGAGATCTGCTGCCGCCTGCTGCAGCGGGGAACTCCACTGATCTGCGGCATCTCTAATGAGTTCCTCTGGAATCTGGTCAGGAGCCAGGAAGGCACAGAGATGCAAGAGTTCAGCGGCAGCAGGGTTTGCCCGTTCAATTTTTTGAAAGGAGAGTGACCAGGTGGTAGCCACAGAGTCTGGATAGTTGGTAGACTGAAGCCCGCGCCTGGCCAGAAGCGCTTTACGCCGGTTCTGGTAGATCTGGAGATACTCAACAAAGCCACATTTTGTTTCTTCGATATAGGCTCCAGCCTGATCAAGGGCAAGCGGGAAATGATCGAGGGCAATCACCACATTCGTCGCTTCGTTTATCTCTTCATCTGAAGCCTGATCGAAGCGCTGCGCCCGACGGAGAAGCAGATGGGTCCCTTCCATCAAGCCCATCTTTTCCACTTCGATGGACGTAGTGAGCGAGCCAACCGCACTGGCGCGCGTGGTGAGAAGAATGCTTCCGTTGCCTCTTTGAGGGAGATACGCTTGTACGAGGGGCAGATCGTCAGCATTATCAAAGATCAGCAACCAGCGTTGTTCACACTGCTCTAGCCAGCGCTTGACCGCTTCTACGAGCTTTCGCTGGTCCGTTTCATCTGTCATAGTGAATGCGGGGAGCGCATCCGCAATCGTCACAAAACTGGCAATGAGCGCCTCTTCGCTCGCTGCATTGATCCAGAGCGTATGCGTGTAACGGTCGAGATCACGAGATCGATAGGCATATTCAACCACGATCTGGGTCTTGCCAATACCTCCAAGGCCCTTGATAGCCTGGGGTTGCGTCAATGCAGCCCGGCGAGTTTTGGCTGGAGCGTTTTGTTCCATCTGCATGAAGTGCTGATGAAGCCGATCGAGCAGTTCGTCGCGTCCGGTAAAATGAGGATTGCGCATATGGGGAACATTCCAGACTGGAGTGAGCGCGGCGTGAGAAGCACGGGGAGTGAGCCGCGGCATTTCTTCAATGATGCTACGCAGGCCTGCGGTAACCTCGGCCAGCGCTGTATCTTCGTCCACCCATGTCGCGAGAGGCTTGGCGTTGGTAGGTAAGGCGTGCAGGTACGCAAAAGGAGCATGTTTCCAGTCCACCTGGCGGATCAGGATGGGGATCACCTGGGCCTTACCCCTTTGCTGCTGCTCTAAGGCATACTTCATCTCAGCCCCATAACAGTAATCGGAGGCCAGAAAGTCGGCGCTCACCAGCAGCAGAATCACTGAGGCAGTTTCCAGATGGGTATCGATGGCCTGCCGCCAGTCGGTCCCAGGAAGAATGAGCCGATCATGCCATAGGGAAAGCAGACCTTGTCGTTTAAGCAGGCTCAGATGTGTTTCCAGTTTGCGGAGCCAGATCTCATCCTCATGTGCGTAACAACAGAACACTTCAACAGGCTGTTTCGCCTGTGCCATGCCTCCATCTCCTTCTCAGGTGATCTTCCATTTGATTCTGTCCCCTATTATACAACGACGGGGACCACCGGCAGGACACTCTGCTTATATCACATGGAGGCTCGTTCGGCGCCCTCGCGTATGCTCACCTGCGGGACGCCCAGTTCCGTGCGCGCTTTAGTGAGCGTCAGGTGCTGCCCCTTCTGAAGGCGGGGAGAAGCTCACACTTCCCCCCGCTTTCAGAAGGGGCAGCTCGATGCTACGCGTTCTGAGCGGCATTAAAGACGGAAAACCAGTCACTTCCATAGTAAGGAGAATACATGTGGTTCACGTCATTGTTATACTTGTAGTCGTTATGCCCGTTGACATAACCAAAGGTGTTGCCGATAGAGATCAGCCAGCCGCCTCCGCTGGACCCGCCTGTCATATTGCAGGTGATGCTCAGCGTCGTTGGACCTGGGCTGGGACGATCGAACGCGTAGAGCGGCGAAGGGCAGTACCACAGGCGGCCTCCATCAAATGGGGGAGCGGCCGGGTATCCGAAGGCATAGAAGTATTGGTAATAGGATTGGCCATACGTCCAGCCAGCCCCACCAATCACATTGACCACATACCCGCTGCTATTGGGATTCAGGACCGCTTCACCGTAATCATAGGCGAACCAGCCATTGTAATACCAATAGTAGTGCGTCCACAACTGACGCGCTGTCCACAAATACCCGGCACGGCACCCGTAGTAATACTGGGCACAGAAGACCCAGTTGGTGTAAAAGTGCCGCCCGCCGCCCGCGGCAACACAGTGGCCCGCGGTATCAACCGTACTCACGTTCCTGCTGCTGACCGCCGTTCCCGAACACTGGTAGTTGTAGCCGGTGGCAGGATCGGTAAAGAAGACCTTTCCTACCGTTGACCAGGGAAAGGAGTAGGGGTAAGGAAGCGAGTAGGCGTAGGCATGCGTAGCCACTCCCACACGAGGAGCGGCTGGATGTGAAGCCACGACTTCGTGTGGAGCAGTGGGCGCATGACTCCCGGCCGCGCCAGTGCGCGCGGGCGCATGGGCAACAACTTTCGCCTGCTGTAGTAGCTGATCAGCAGAAAGAGCAGACTGCATGCGCTGAGGAGTCCAGTAGGCTCGCACAGCAGACTCCGCCGCCGGCGTGGTCACCCGAGCACCCGAGGAGATAGCCGCTGGATGTTGAGCAGCCAGCGCCGGGCCGTTTGAACTCCAGCCCATCTCCAGGGCGAGCAGGAGGACGAGGGCCAGAAAGCCCCATTTCAGCGTGCGTTTGTTCACTAGAGACAGTCCCTTCTACCTCAAAAAAAGAGGCGTTCTATACACGATACTACAAGGTAGGCCTCACTATGAGTGCCTTTCCTTTCCCAGTATAGAAAGCGCAAAAAAGCGCATTCGAAGGCGTGTATTAGCCTATAGAGATCTAAGACAGCGGTAGGATAGCTGGGGAAGCAGGCCCCCGATTCATTGAGAGCCTGACAGACGCCGGGCTTTTTGAGCATTCTTTTTGAAGGTAATTTAGGACGTAAACGGTAGAAACGTCTTTTCATCCTGACATGGATGCCACGAGTTGACGCAGGTCATCCGCCAGAGGCTGGTAGTCCTGTCTTTCTGAAGGCCAGTAGACCTCAATCCTATTACCTTCGGGATCAGTAAAGGAGATTGCCAGGGCGAACCCATGATGAAAAAATCAGAAGCCTGATCCCGTGGTTAGGAGCGATGCGCGCCGAACTCGCTTGTTCAAGGTGGTCGCGATAGCTAGAAGCAGCAGCCACATGCCGAATATGAGCGCGCTCCATTGCGCACTCACTGCTTGAATCAGCATTCCTCCAACGATGGCTCCCACGGATTGCGCTCCTTGCATCACCAGTTGCACAGTACTGCTCATGCGGCCACGCATGGAATCAGGCGTTGCCATGAGCCGGTAGGTAGCCAGCGAAATAGTATAGATCGGGCCAACGAACTCTTCTGCCACCGCCAGCAGGCACATAATAAGCACGGTGGGTGCAATCGCATAGAGGGGGAACATCAGGGCCTCAAGCCAGAGCATGCTTATCGTAATCTTGCCAAAACTCAGGCGTTTACGCGCCCAGTTGCTGGCTATGCTCCCAAGTAAAGCGCCTACCCCCGCCGCCGTAAAGATCAGACCTATGCCACTGGGAGATGCGTGTATATTCTTCGCCAGCATCAGGATGATCAGATAGCCCGCACCATAGCGCAAGCTATCGGCTCCATTCACGATGGTGAGGAATCTAAGGAGCGGCTGCTTCCACAGCCACGCAAAGCCTTCGGCGATGGATGCAAGCAGCGGCTGGCGCGAATCCTCTTCGGACCTCTGAAAATTTCCACGCATGAAACCCAGCGAAAGCACCGATACGCCAAAGGAGAGCGCATTCACCAGGAATGGGAGAGCCTTCCCAATGCTATACAGTGCGCCGCCGATGAGCGATCCAGCGACGCGCACACTGGTGTAGGCTGCCTGCGCTTGCGAGAGGGCCGCTGGAAGCTGCTCCTGTGTTACTACATTGGACAATGTGGCAGCGTTGGCGACGCTAAAAATCGTGCCAAGAATACTGGCGATGACCATTGCCACGTAGATCTGAGGCATCGTGAGCCTATGTAACCAGAAAGCCAGAGGAATGGTCAAGGTAACGACCATGCGCCCAGTATCGCACAGCATCATTGTCGTCTTGCGATTCCACCGATCTACGAGCACGCCCGCGATGGGGCTGACGACAATCGTCGCCACGGCATTGAAACCGATGGCGAGACCCGCCTGGACAGCGGAACCGGTGAGAGCCAGCACTAAAAGCGGGAGGGCAATGAATTGTTGCTGATTTCCGATATACGAAACAATCTGGCCCCCTTGTAAGAGCAAGTAGTTGTGATTATGCCAGAGAGGCGCTGCGTTGGTCGTATCCTCGTGAGATTTCATCGGTGGAAAACTCCATTCTTACATATCTTTGCTAGGCACTACATACAAAAAAGCCGTGGGCAGCTTTCATACTGCGCCCAACGGCCTTCTCACAAGTAAAGAATGGAATGAAAAAGAAAAGCCGCAGGCGCACTATTTCGTATCGCCCACGGCTTGCGGATTTGACGCTCTGCTACGTTATCTCCTCTATGCCAGCGTCTTCCCCAAAAAGGACACAGTACGGCCCTGGGCGACACGAAACGCATCAACGTCCTGCACGCTCCCACGAGAGCGAAAGCCGCACCCTGCGGTGAGCTTCGTTGTCGTGCTAGTCATACTCATCCCTTTCTTATCTTCTGTAGCGAAAGTTTCGTGCTGTTCTGAGCAGCAACTATGACTAAGATAGCACGCTACCTTTTCGCGTGTCAACCAATCTCTGCTTGCAGGCTCGCTCCGGTTTGCGTAGGGGCGGCTGCTGCCTCGTAGAGATCTGGACCTCTGCTCTCCTTACGTCAATGCGATAGGATGCTGCATGTATTGCCCGATGAAGATACGCAGGAAGCCACCGTCGTCGTCGGGGTAGCTGCTCTTATGATTGTTGCAGAGGTTGCACTCGTAGGTGCTGATCGGCGCGGGGTTGGTCACGCCATCGTGCATTCTGTCCCCGTTCATGGTGCCACCATTGCCGGGGCCGAAGAGGACGGCGATGATGCCAGCGCGCGCGAAACTGCTCGTATAGCCCAGGATATACTCCGCGCGATTGTCCTGGTAGTGTCCCGGCGAATTATCCATCGTGTCGAAATACTGGTTACCAACCGGCACCTGCCACATCACGACCCGGCGCTGCGTGTCCTGGGTAAGCGCGCCGATGTAGTTGAGATAGCGCGCGAAGTTGGGGAAGGTGCGGTTATAGCGATCCCACCAGGCGTGGCCGTCGGGCTGACCAGAGTCGTGGTCGGCGACATCATTGGAGAGGAGATCC
>JALYVR010000183.1 GCA_030853145.1 Chloroflexota bacterium
GGCTTGTAGACCGCGCCCCTCCCTCTCGTTCGCAATAGCCCCTACGGATGCGTCTCCAGGTACTGCATGGCCTGGATAAGCTGCGTGTCGCCGCTATTGAGAATCTGCTGGTACGTCATGTTGTTCAGGTTCTCGGTATCGGGCGTCAGTGGGTTCTGGTTCTTTGTCAGGGGAACAGTGATATCGGGTGTGATGCCGCGATCGCGAATAAATTCCCCGTTGGGTGTCAGCCACTCGCCGACGCCCAGGAGAAGTTCTGAGCCATCGGCGAGCTGGAACTGTTGCAGCACAGTACCTGTCCCGAAGGTGGTCGTGCCCATAATGATGGCGCGCTTATTCTCTTTCAACGAGCCGGAGACGATCTCGGCCGAACTGCCGGTGTCGTGATCGACGAGCACCACAATCGGGATGTGCGTATCAACGGGCTGGCCTGATACCTTGTAGGGGGTGCGTTGTCCGTTGCTATCCTGCTCAATGAAGACGGTGCCGCTTTGCATGAACAGGCTGGTGGTGTCGATGGCCTGCTGGAGCAAGCCGCCGGGATTGCCACGCAGGTCGAGGATGACGCTGGTGGCGCCCATCTTTTTGGCCTGAATGAGCGCGGCCTTCAATTGGTCGGTGACACCATCGGCGAACTGCACCACCTGGATGTGCGCGATATGCTTCTCTGGGATGTAGTGCAGAATCACGTTCTGCACTTGCAGTTGGGCGCGCTGCATGCTGAAGGTGAGCGTCTGTTTGGTCGCGGGCCGTTCAATCGTCATTGAGACGCTGGTCCCCGCCTGCCCATGCAGGAGCTGGCTCACCGTATCGATGTCCTTGCCAACCACGCTCGTGCCGTTGACGGCGGTAATGATATCGCCGCCCTTGAGGCCGGCCTTCTCGGCGGGCGAGCCGGGGAAGGTCCTGATCACCGTGATCTGCTTCGTCGTCGGGTCCTGGCGAATATAGATGCCGACCCCCACGAGCGTCGGGCTGAGCGACTGGTTGAAGGACTGCACCTGGTCGGGTGTCAGGAAGCGCGTGTGGCCCGTATCTTTCAGTGTGCCGAGCATGGCCTGGATGGCGTTGTAGGACATCTGCTTATAGTTCACGGCCTTGCGATCAACGTAGTTTTGATCGACGAGGGTCCAGGCCTGCTGGAAAAGATTGGCGTAGGCCTGCGATTGGTTGTTTGTATTGAAAGCCGTCGTATTGGAGAAAAACTCGTGGCTGAACCAGCCGGCCAGAAAAGCGATGATGAGTAACGCGGCTGTTACCACAAACCTGCGCAGGGCACGCCGCAGGCGCTCTCCGGTGTCGGGGACTGGTGCCGCCAGTCCTTGCTGTTGACGTACAGGGCCACCATACCCTGGCGCATAGGGTGAAAATGGATCGGGTTCATTATAAGATGAGGGTTGCATGTTGTGCTGTTCCGGGTGCTCATACCAGCTAGGGTCCTGATAGTTACTCACCGTTTGACCTCCAATATTACCGATTCCGGCATTTCTTCTTTATGCTATATCTTAGCGCAAATAGTTGATTGCAGTCATCCTTATGTATGTATCCAGGGGTGAGTCCCCCTTCGTCATGTGCAAAGCGAAACAAAAAGGGGTAGTTCAGTAAGAACTACCCCTGGAGTCTTGTCTCTAGCGGAATGGGCGGGTCGGCCTTCGCCGGTGAGTGGGAAAGCCAACTCAGCCATGATGCCCACAGAGAGGTTAGCTGCTCGTTTGAGTCTCTACCGCCTCGCTGTTTTCGGGTTCGGGCGCGGGGCTGGGTGCAGGAGCTGCCGTCTCGTTTCTCGCCGCTATCGTTGCTGTCTCGCGTTTGCTCACAAGGGGCGCCGGGGTGTGCTTTTTTGGTGGCTCCCAGCCAGGAGCGCGGGAGACAATCATCGACATCATCTTCCCTTCCATCAAGGGAGAGCGCTCGATCACTGCTGTGCCCTTCAACTCCTCTGCGATCTCGTCCAGCAACTTGCGGCCAATATCCGGGTGGCGCAACTCCGCTCCGCGAAACTGGACACTCACCCGTACTTTGTCGCCTTCGGCCAGAAACTCTTGAATCTTGCGCGTCTTCACATCGATGTCATGGTCGTCGGTGCGCGGACGCATACGGATCTCTTTCAGAGTAATGGTTTTCTGATTCTTGCGCGCCTCGTTCTCTCGCTTTGACTGTTCAAACTTGAAGCGGCCATAGTCCATCAACTTGCAGACTGGCGGCAAAGCATTAGGCGAGATCTCCACGATGTCGAGGTCTCTCTCACGAGCAATGTCAAGCGCACGCATGGGAGCCATTACTCCGATCATCTCACCGTTCTCATCGATTAAGCGTACCTCGCGTGCCCGGATGCGCTCGTTTACCCGTGTCTCGCGCGGACGGTCATTCCCCCGTAGATCTCTGTTAATAGGCTAACCTCCCTCTTTCTTGCGTAACATATGTGTCGTATTTCTCAATAGTTGCGGTTAAGAATGGGCCTACTCCTAACCATATAAAGTGTAGCATACGGGTTCGGCTAAGTCAAATAATCCGGCGAGGCCGTTCTATTTACCGCTTCGTTATGGTATACTTATTTGCACAAAGTTTTTACAGTCTCAAACCCTTGTGCTCCTTATCGCGGTTCTCTTGATAAGTAGAGATATTGGAAAGTATTTGATGCGCAGGAGGAGGTCTCTATGAGTGGCGATATGACTACCGGTCAAGGGTGGTCATCTGCTATCGTAACCGCGCCCTTTCGGTTTTCCCCCCGTTCCCAGCGCGCTGCCGAGATTCAGTGGCGGTCATGGGGACAGGCGGCGTTTCAGGAAGCTATCCAATTGGATAAGCCGATTTTTCTGGTTATTTCTTCGTCCTGGTGTCAATGGTGTCACATCCTGGATGAGACTACACTCTCTGAACCGAGCATTATCGCCATTCTGAACCATGACTATATGCCTATTCGCGTTGATAGCGATTTCCGTCCCGATGTGAGCCAGCGCTACAATCAGAACGGCTGGCCCAGTGTTGTGCTGCTCTCGCCTGAGGGCGAGATCCTCTGGGGAGGTGTCTATGTGCCGCCGAAACAGATGCTCTATTATCTTGGGCATGTGCGGCGCTATTATAGCGAAAACCATGCGGAGATCGCGCAGCAGGTACGCGAATTGCGCGAGCGGCGCTTTACCCGCCAATTGGGCCAGGCACTACCGCGCGTGGGCCTGCGCTCGCTGCTCGAAGATGAACGCACGATGTTGATGGACCTGCCGAAGGAGGCGGGGGCCGTGCTGCGCGATCTCTACGACGAGGATTACGGCGGCTTCAAAATTCATCCCCACCTCAAATTCCCCCACCCCGATGCTCTGGAATTGCTGCTAATGTTGTCCAAACGCGGTGAGCCAGGTGGCCTGGAAATGGTCTGCTACTCGCTTGACCAGATGTACGAGGGAGGACTGTGGGATAAAGAGGACGCAGGCTTCTTCCGCTATTCGGCCGCCAGCGATTGGAGCATGCCGCATACCGAGAAGATGCTTGATGAGAATGCTGCGCTGCTGCGCCTGTTACTGCTCACCGCTCAGGAGGGTCGCTCACATCGCTGGTACGATATCGCGCATCGCCTCCTGTACTATATTAATACCACCCTCTGGCAGCCGAAGACGGGCATCTTTAGCGGGAGTCAGAGCGCGGACGAGGAGTATTACGAAGCGGGGCTATCGCGCGCATCGTGGCAGGCTCCCCCGGTTGATACAACGGTGTACACCTCCTGGAACGCGCGCATGATTTCGTCCTACCTGCTGGGCGCCCGCGTGCTCAACGATCCCTCGTTGGATGAAAAGGCTCTCAAGGCTCTCAACTGGTTATGTGAATACATGGTACATCCAAATGGCAGCATGTGCCATTATGCCATTCATCAACATGCCGATCTGCCGGGGCAACTGGCCGACCAGGTATGGATGACGCGCGCGCTCCTGGACGCCTACGATCGTCATGGACAGCGCATCCACCTCGACATGGCCATCGAATTGATGCATTTCGCCTGCCGGGAACTGCTCGACGAACAGCAGGGCCTCTTCTATGACTATCCCGATAATCCCGCAGCCGAAGGCCGTCTGGCCCTGCGCGAACAACCATTGATCGAGAACTCCCTCGCGGCCGAATGCCTGCTGCGCATGGCCGCCCGCAGCAGGCGCTCCAACCTGCGCGATACCGGCCTGCTTGTCCTCGCCGGCTGCCTCGAAAAGTACCGGCGCACAGGTATCCAGGGCGCCGTGTACGCCTGCGTCATCCAGCAAGCGATCGAAAACGGCTGGCTCTAGACGTGAACGCGTAGGGGCGATGGCTTGCCTCGCCCCTACCGTACCACTTGCTGTTCTCGCAACATCTCCGTGAGCTTGCCTATGATGTCGTAACGTCCGTAAGAGGGCATGAGGTACACACCCTGAATCATGCTGCGCGTCTGCGTCAGCAGCTCTTGCGCGTGCCTGAGGCCCTCTTCATGAGCATGTTCGCCCGCGTTGCGCATGCGCGCGCGCACGGCCTCAGGGATGGTAATCCCAGGGACTTCGTTATGCAGGTATTCCGCGTGCCGCGAGCTGTAGAGCGGGATGCAGCCCAGGATGACTGGGATGGGCGGCGTGCCTACGCGGTCGAGGAAGCGCATCAAGGGCGCCAGTTCATAGATCGGTTGGGTCATGATGAAATCCGCGCCCGCCTCTATCTTGCGCAGGTACTTCTCGAACTCGCGCCCGCTCTCCTCCTCGGTCATATTCAAGTTGAGAGCGGCGCCGATATGGAATGAGGCCCTGGCACCAATTGAGGCGCCGGCGGCGTCGTGCCCCTCGTTCATGCCGCGTATCACCTTGATCAGGCCCACCGAGTCTACATCCCATACGCCTGTGGTGTTGGGATAGTCGCCAGCGCGCACGGGGTCGCCGCTCAGGGCCAGGATATTGCGAATGCCGAGCGCGTGAGCGCCCAGCAGTTCAGATTGTAGCGCCATCAGGTTGCGGTCGCGCGTCGTGAAGTGAATGATGGTCTCGGTACCCAGGTGATCCTGAATCAGGCGCGCGAGGGCCAGGCAGCCCATGCGTACGCGAGCCATAGGGCTATCGGCGATGTTGATGCAGTCAACGCCTGCCAGTTGGAGCAGCACAGCGCCCGTCAGGATCTTGGAAGGATTCAGGCCCTTGGGAGGGTCAAGTTCGGCGCTGATGACGAATTCGCCAGCGGCGAGCTTTTCTTGCAGGCGCGTCTTCGTGCCCTGTTGTGGCAGGATGACCTCCTCTTCGGGCAGTCCGATAATCGTGACCCTGCCGTTGGATGTGACCGCCGTCTCTGGTTGCGCGTCCTCTCCTGTGCCCCCAGTCGTAGAGTGTGCCGTGCGTGTGCTATAGTGCTCATCGAGGGCTTTACGCATGGCCTCCGTATGGCGTGGGGTCGTTCCGCAGCAGCCGCCGATCAGGCGCACGCCGGCTTTGGCGAAGCGCAACGCGTAGTCCGCGAAGTAATCGGGGGTAGCCACGTAAAAGAAGCGATTGCCGATGCGCGTGGGCAGGCCCGCGTTCGGCTGGGCAGAGAAGAGTACAGGCTGTGTGGGCGTTGAGCCGACCGCCTCTTTAAGAGAGGAGATCATCTCTTGCAGCGTGTCCAGGGTCGTTGCCGGCCCGACGCTACAGTTGGCCCCCATCACATCGACGCCCAGGTCGTTGAGCACCAGCGCCACGCGCGCCGCCGACTGGCCGGAGAGCGTGTGTCCATCCTCGTAAAAGCTCATCTGTGCTACAATAGGGAGTCCGACGGCCTCACGAGCCGCCAGCACGGCCTGGCGTAGTTCGGCCAGGCTAGTAAATGTCTCAAGGATCAGCAGATCGACGCCTCCTTCTTGCAGGGCCTCTATCTGCTCGCGGAAAATGCTGCGTAGTTCGCTCAGGCGCTGCTCGTCGGGGGCCTGCAAGGGCCGCCCGCTGGGTCCGACAGCGCCGGCGATAAAGACGGGTTGGCCCGAAATCTCGCGCGCCTCGCGCGCCAGCTTTACCCCGCGCCGGTTGATCTCACGTACGTGGTCGCCCTGGTTATAGGCTTCGAGCCGCGCGCGGTTCGCGCCAAAGGTGTTGGTCTCGATGATCTGCGCCCCCGCGCTGATATATTCGCGGTGAATGCTCTGCACAAGCTCCGGCTGCGTTAGATTGAGCGCGTCAAAGCACTGTTCGTAAGGGATGCCGCGCGCGTATAAAAGCGTTCCCATCGCCCCGTCGCAGAGCAGGGGATGTTGTTGTAGTTGTTCAAGTAACGGGTGCTCCATAAAAAACCGCTCCCACAGGCAAAGTAAGATATATATATGTCTCGTTTCTTCTCCTATTGTACACTTTTTTAGACTTTCGCGAAACATGGGAATATTTTGTTCCATGTTTCGCGTAGGGGCGATGCAAGCCATCGCCCCTACGCGGGTCGGCGCGTCGTGTGTAGATAGCTTGATAGCTGGCTAACTAGCCGCGCCTCGCTTTCTCTGCTATACTTATCTGAACAGATGCTGTTGGCGACCTCCTGCCCGTAGGAGCGATAGCCGGGGATTTCTCCTGTCCGCCGGTACTGCCTCGCTCGCCTCCGGGAGCTGACGGTGTCGCCTCGACGGGGAGGAGTAACACGCAGAGAGGTGCAAGCATGCCCATTGATAGGCCAGGAATCAGCGACGCGTCCGTCGGGTTGTAGCCCATGCGCAGAGTCACAGGCATTCACCATCCTCTGATCGTGGCATTGTGCGGGGATAGTGGATCGGGGAAAACGACGCTGACTGATGGTATGGTGCAGGTGTTCGGGCAGGAGCGCGTGACGCATATCTGTCTCGATGATTACCATACGCTTGACCGGGAGGCCCGCATGCGTACTGGTATCACTGCCCTGCATCCAAAAGCCAACAATCTCTCCCTCATGACAGAGCATCTCCAGCGCCTGGCGCGTGGAGAGACGATCATCAAACCGGTCTACGATCATAAAACCGGCAGCTTTGGTCCACCGGAGGAGATGCACCCCTCTGAGATCATCATTGTGCACGGACTGCATCCGTTCTATACTGAGGAACTGCGCGCCCTCTCACATGTGCGTATTTACCTTGATCCTGAGCCTGCGCTCCTGCAGCAGTGGAAGATTATACGCGATAGTACCATGCGTGGCTACACGGTGGCCCAGGTGCGCCGCGAGATCGTCGCTCGTCGCCGGGATAGCCGCCTCTATATTCAGCCGCAAAAGCAGTTTGCTGATATCATTGTGCGCTTTTCACGGGGCAGCCTCTACTACCGTACCCGCAATCCCGCCCACCTGGATGTGCGCCTGATCGAGGCCAAACATGCCCCCAAGATCGATCTCTCCGATGTGCTGGAGGTCTCGCAGAACGGCCACAGGCCGGCCCTGCGTCTCGTGGAAGAGGCGTACAATGGGATGCTGCGCGACGTGCTGGAGATCGATGGCAATATCAGCCACCAGAAAGCCTGCGAACTCGAAGAATGTATCTGGGCACATATGGCCGGAGCCAGCTACCTGCGTCCAGAGCGCCCCGGCCTCCTGGGCCGCTTCCATGTCGGCAATATCCTCCGCCAGAGCGACCCGTTGGCGATCACGCAGTTGATCATCCTCTACCACGTTGTCTCTGCCCTCAGCCGGCTGTCGAGCGAGGAGGATGAGCTGCATGTAGGCGAGGAGGGCGGAGATGAGTTGGGCGCAGGCCAGCGGCGCCCCTACACGAAATAGGACACGTCTCCGTAGGGCGGGGCTTGCCCATGGCTCCAACAAATTCGCTATGGCCGTGGTGGTCCACTACGAATGCGATCTCGAAACTCTTCGAGTGTAAAGCCATAGCCTCCCTCTACCCACCAGGTTGCTCCTGCTTCTTGAAAAGGACGCACTATCTCCCTTGCCTGTGTTTGATCGGTTGGTGTTTCGCCGCTCATGACAACCTCAAAAGGTGTACCCGAAGTGCGATGAGCCTGCGTATAAGAAAGAGCGGCTCGAAACTCATCTAGAGTAAGCCACGCATTGGTCTCGTGATGAATAGCCTTGAGGCACACGCCATCCCAATGCGCGGCACGGCGGAAAGGCGCGCGGCGGGGCCATCCCCCTACGACCCAGAGAGGAATGCGCGGGGATTGGACCGGCCTGGCGGGAAGCGTGACCTGATTGAGGGTGTAGTGCTCTCCAGTAAAGGAAAACGGGTCTCCGGTCCATAGCCCTGCCAGAATCTCTAGCCCCTCATCCAGTTGCCTGGCCCGTATCTCTGGAGCGCTTGCTTCCCCAAAGGCGGCAAAATCTCTCTCGGAGTGTCCCAATCCTACTATGCAGATAACC
>JALYVR010000184.1 GCA_030853145.1 Chloroflexota bacterium
ATGGATGAAGAACTGCTAGCCCATGTCAAGACAGCGCGCTGTGATTTCTTAGGAGTACCATTCGAGGAACTGGTCCAAGAGGACTTTTTCCCGTCGCGTGGTCTCGCGGCTTTTCTCCACAAGTGGTATTAGACAGAGCAGTAAGCAGGGGAGGCGTGCCTCATAGGCACACCTCCCCTGCTTACGCTGCTCCCCAGGATATGACTATGAACCTACGCGAGCGTTCTGGTCATATAATCAGTCTGCGAGCGTACGTACATCCCGGCGCGCAGGTAGAGTTCCTGTGCGCCGGTCTGATTGGTGATATCAACGTCGAGAATAACCTGGCGAACGCCACGACGGTAGTATTCGCCGAACGCCGTGTAGAGCAGGTTGAGCGCGATGCCACGTTTGCGCCAGGCGCGCCGCACGGCGACCTGCCAGATGTGGCCATCGGCCGCTTCTGGCCAGATGCGGCAGAGAATCGTCCCGACGATCTGGCCGTCCGCCTCCGCGACAGAGAGCATCGCTGGCTCGAAGCTGGAGGACTTGACGAAGACGCTCTCATACCACTCTTCATAGGGGCGGTATGGCTCGCCATCTATGTCGGGAAAAGCCTCGGCGATCACGTCATAGACCGCGCGCTCCTCCTGACCAGGAACGAAGGGGCGAATGCTGATGCCCTCCAACGATCGCGGCGCGGGCGGTGGCGCGTCCAGAACGACACGCATGCGGAAGTCGCTCGCTTCGACCGTGAAGCCATGCTGCTCCAGCACATGTGTGAAGTCGGGCGTAAAGCTCCAGGCGTAGAGAAGACGTGGCGTCCCGGCGTGGGCCACGAGCAGAGCGCGCGCCCGTTCCTCCGCGAAGTGCAGCAGGGAGAAGATGATGGACTGGTCTTTATAGGCCAGGCGCACTCCTGTATGGGCATCAAGCATGATGCCCCGCTGTGTGGCGGCCACGCCGGTAAAGCCAACAAGCTCGCCTTGCAGTGTGGTCACGACGAGCGTATCCCTGGCGAGGTCGGTTCCCTCCTCCTGCCATTGCTCAAGCACGTCAGCGGTCGTGCTCTCGCTGACGCCCATCGCTGCCAGCTCGTGTTCAACTTGCATGGCGCAGATGATCTGGGCGTCCTCAAGGGTCGCGGGACGGGTGAGTACGTCTTGTGGTAGGGTAAGACTGGGCATGTAAAGTACTGCCTTTCTAGAAAATGTCCTTCATAGCGAGCATGGGCAGGTTGAAGGCGTATCTTTACCACCGCAGGCGGACCTTTCGTAGGGAGCAGGCAGAGACAGCAAGGGAGTACCGGCAAACACACAAAAGCCGCGAGCGTTTGATGAAGAGGAACGCCCACGGCCGTTTCGGCTATTGCTGGTTTGCCCGACTATGCGAGGAAGACAGGGGTTGTTCGGTCGCGTCCTGCTAGGATACATGGCGCGCCTGACCCGAAAAAGGGCATAGTGAGGCCCTGGGCGACCGCGCAGGCCTCAGGCGCGAAGAGGCACAGCCGGCAGCCGCACCGGGCAAAGAGGTGTTTGTCTTTCGCCTTTGCCATCTCGAACACAACCCTTTACGATATGGAACGTCGTTCCAGTGCTTCTCTACATGGAAGCAACGAGAGAAGCTTACCATCATGGCATGCTCGCTGTCAAGGAGACTCCGATCCTTTCTCAGCAGCATTGTATACCCTTTCGCGGAAACCCTGACGCCTTCAGGCGCGGGAGAAACGAAAGGGTATGAGACGATACGGATGCGCGGCTTTCCCGCCATCTTCGCGCGCTGTGCCGTGAGATAGGCTTCACGCTCCACTTGTGGCAATGCCTCCAGGATCTTCATGCGCCTGCGCTGCAGGTCTTCAAGATTTCCCGGCTCGCGTGACGATGGATGGGCATTGCTGAACACATGATCGTCGCAGAACACGTTGCGGCGACGAAACGCTTCGGGAGCCGTTTTCTGGAAGTGCTTGCGCATCGCCGAGCTGGCATCAGGAATGGTATACCACGACTCTGGCATACAATATGCGGGATCGTGCGCCCAGGTCGGACACTGCAAGCCATAGCGTGAGGCTAAGTATTCCGCCGCGCCCGCGCAAAACGCCGCCCAGCCTCGTTGCTCTTTGGTGGGGCTCTCCGGTATCAGGATAGGATCGTCGATGAGCTCGCCATACCCCACTTTTTCTCCCCGTTTCCCCAAAAAAGTCCTGCTCTCTCTCAAAAAAATCTGTTGCTATAGCCAACCTTATGCGCTACACTGAGAAGCGACACATAGGCGTTCCCTGGCAGGTTGCCGTTAAAAGATAGGTAAGGATGCATGCAGCAATTCACTCTCATTCCCCTGGTGGCGTTCACGCTGATTGCCGTGTTGTTGATGTATGCCACCCTTGATGGTCTCTTTGAGAAGGGTCTCTCTCTCTTTACCATCGCTGGCTGCCTCCTGAAACTTGCCGGGTGTGGTCTCTTTCTCCTACCGGTCGTGGCTCTCCTCTTTGATCACTCCGTGCAATGGTACATGGTCGAGGGCATTACGGGCATGTTCCTGCTGAGCATTCTTGTTTCCTTGCTGGCGGAGGTGAGCAGCCTGGTGCAGGCAAGAAGCAGGCGGGACAATGCTACCTGGAGGAAGACCTCTTTTTCTTGAAGATCACGGGAAAAGCACATGCTTGCTGGGGCTATTTCCGGTTATTATAGGGAATGTGTTACCCATTGGTGATATAATAACATACACAGACGAGACGCTCCAGGCGGACCCATGATCAGGGAGTTTCGCCAGCATAGATAAAGACGTAAAAAAGAGGCAAGGAAACATGTCCGTTGAGATTCGCGTTCCCACCACGCTGGGAGAATCGGTTGTCGAGGCCACGGTTGCCAGGTGGCTGAAAGGTGAGGGCGAGCCAGTGCAACATGGAGACGTGCTGGTGGAGCTAGAAACAGACAAGGTCAATGTCGAGGTCACGGCCGAGCAGGATGGCACGCTCCGGAAGATCGTCAAGCAGGAAGGCGAAGTTGTTGGCGTGAACGAGGTGCTGGGTATGATCGGGGAACAACAAGCGACCGCGACGAGTCCAGACGCTGCGGCCAAGGCGAGCGCTCCTACTGAGGTAGAAGAGCCGCCACACCAATCTGAAGAGGCACGCGTCGCCCCTGTTGAGACGCATCAATCCGAGGAGGCCACCACCGGCGCCGATGGGCGGCGCTCGCCCTCCCCGCTGGCGCGCCGCATTGCCGCCGAGCATAATGTAGACCTGTCCCAGGTGAAGGTTGATAGCCCTCATGGACGTGTGACCAGGGATGATGTCATGCACTACCTGGAGCAGCAGGGCCAGCCGCCAGTTGCTGAACAAGCGGCCATAGCGACTGCCGAACCCGCCGTTGCCGCACCTCAAACTCAACCTGCCGCGCGGCCCGCTGTCGCCCCGTCACCAGCGCCTGCTCCCCAAGCGAGTGGGCAGCCCACCCGGCGCGAAGAGCGTGTGCGGCTCTCGCGGCGGCGTCAGACCATCGCGCAACGCCTGGTGGAGACCCAGCGCGCGGCGGCCATGCTGACCACCTTCAACGAGATCGACATGAGCGCCATCCTGGATGTGCGGGCACGTCGCAAAGAGGCCTTTAAAGAGCGCCACACCGTCTCGCTTGGCTTCATGTCGTTCTTTACCAGGGCCGTGGTGGGCGCGCTCAAAGCCTTCCCCCGCCTGAACGCGGAGATCCAGGGCAACGAGATGCTGCTGAAGTATTACTACGATATCGGCATTGCCGTGGGGGCCGAGGAGGGCCTGGTGGTGCCTGTGGTGCGCGATGCTGACCGTAAGCGCTTCGCTGAGATCGAACGCGAGATCGCCGCTCTGGCCAAGCGCGTGCGCGACAATACGCTGACCCTTGCCGAACTGCAAGGTGGCACCTTTACGATTACCAACGGCGGCGTCTTCGGTTCGTTGCTCTCGACGCCTATCCTCAATGGCCCCCAGGTAGGCATTCTGGGTATGCACAAGATCGAACAGCGCCCGGTGGCCATCAATGGGCAGGTAGTTATTCGGCCCATGATGTATGTCGCGCTCTCATACGACCACCGCATCGTGGATGGTCGGGAAGCGGTGCAGTTCCTGGTGCGCGTCAAGGAATTGCTGGAGGACCCTGAAACGTTATTGCTGGAAGGGTAATCGCGCGGAGCGATTGTGCCTCTCTCTCGACATTGCCTGGTTCTACCTGTATAATCTAGGGGAAGAAATCCCTATGCATCTTGTAACAAGGAAGCACGTATGTTTCCGTTTCGTGCCAAGGGAGGGGAAACTTTCACACAACTCGACCAGGGGCAGGAACAGGAGTTGTCCTAACATGCAATCTGAGAATCTCTATCCCCACCAGGGGGGGGGCAGTGAGGACGTAAATTCATTAATTGGCAAATCGCTGGGCCATTTTCGTGTTGTTGAGCGCATCGGTGCGGGTGGTATGGCTACCGTTTTTAAGGCCTATCAGCCCAACCTGGATAGATATGTTGCCATCAAGGTGCTGCCGGCTTTTCATGCGCGCGATCCCATCTTTGTGAAGCGCTTTGTGCAGGAGGCACGTTCGGTCGCGAAGTTGGCGCACCCCAATATTGTGCAAATTCATGATTTTGGCGATCAAGATAATATAACCTATATTGTCATGGAATACGTGGATGGGGGCACGCTAAAGGATCGTCTGAAGCGGCCCCTGGCAGTGTCTGAGGCGGTGGATTTTATGATTCAGGCGACGGAGGGGCTGGATTGTGCTCACCGCCATGGCATTATCCATCGCGATGTCAAGCCCGCGAATATGCTGGTGCGCAAGGACGGCCATTTGCTGCTCTCGGACTTTGGTATCGCCAAAATCCTGGAAGGCACAACCAATCTGACGCGTGTTGGCACCGGCATCGGCACGCCGCAATATATGTCACCGGAGCAAGGAACCGGCCAACCGGTCGATCGTCGCAGCGACATCTATTCCCTGGGGATAGTCTTGTTCCATTGCCTGACCGGGCGCGTGCCCTTCACCGCTGACAACCCGCTGTCCATCACTCTCAAGCACTTGAACGATCCACTGCCCGTTGAAATGCTGCGCCAGCTTGGTGTCCCCGCTCCCATTGAGCAGGTGGTGGTGAAGATGGCCGCCAAGGCTCCCCAGGACCGCTATCAATCGGCCGATGCCCTGATTGAGGCCCTGACGAACGCGCTCTCGGCTGCGCACCTCTCCATTCCGCGTCCCTGGCGTTCAGGCATAGGGAGTATCGCGCCTCCTCAGCCGGGCGTGCTGCCGGGGAATGTGTCGCAGGCAGGTGCAGGTAGCAGTCCCAGCGCGCCGTCTTTTGCCCCGGCCTCACGTTCTGGTGCCCAACCTGTGGAGGTCACCCTGACCTGTTTTCGCTGTGGATCTACCAATCCCAGCGAATGCCTGTACTGCACGAAATGTGGCTATAGCCTGGCTGATGCACGTGCCGCTGAGGACTCTCTAGGTCCGAATGGGCGCGTGGCGCTGGCCAGTCTCACGTTCCAGAGCGGGCCTATAGCGGGTCGCGCCTATCGCTTCCACCAGGGGGTCACCACTATCGGTCGCACCAACGGCAATGATCTGATTATTGCTGGCCGCACCGTCTCGCGCAAGCATGCCCGCCTCTGGTTTGACAGCGGTCGCTGGTTCCTGGAAGATGTGGGCAGCGTGAATGGCACCCTGGTGAATGACAACCGGCTTTACCGGCCGGTTGTCTTGAACGATGGTGATACCATCAAGTTCGGCGATGAAGTCGTCATTTTTTCGATTGTGTATAAGTAATAGAGAGAAAGAGGCGTAAGTCCCCTCAGTTACGTGTAATAGAGTGCAGGCTGCTCTTCTCGTGGCACTGCAAGAAACAGTATGGAGACAATCAACCGGCTGACCGGTTCTATAGTGAGGAAGGATCATAGTCATGAGTTCCATTAATCCCGTTGTTGCCGTTGCCCAGCAAATGCTCTTAGGGAACGCGGTACGACAGAATCATGCTCTGGAGCATGCGACCATCGTGCTGCTGAGCAAGAAATATCCTGATGTGCGCCTCTCTGGTGTTTCTTCGGCGCTGGGTTTCTTTGTGTTTGGCGACCTACCCACGCAGGCCATCTTGCCTACCGCGCATGAGGCATTGAACCTGCTGCGCACAACGCAGCCTGAGCTGGCTATCCATGAGCGTTGCGGCACAAACCTGGCGGTCGCGGGTATGCTGACGGGCCTCTCCGCGATGACCGTTGCCAGGATGCGCCGGCCCTTTAACACCGCCAACAACGTTATTCTGGCATCGACCGCCGCGCTCGTGCTCTCGCGTCCTCTGGGGATGATGGTGCAGCGCTACGTCACCACGCAGACCCCTAATGAGACGCTGGTGATTACCGGGGTGAAAGAGTTCAATCTGTTTGGCTCACCAGCGCATTTCGTGAATACAGACAATCCCGGCGCGTCGAAATTATTCGGATGATTTGGGAGGAGACGCATATGGAGCGTGGCGGCTTTCTGGTAGAGACTTCCTGGCTGGCTGAGCACCTCAATGATCCACATCTGCGCGTGGTGGATATGCGCGGCTATGTGCGCACCGTGGAGCGCGCTGGCGTGCAGCAGGCCGTGTATGCGGGCGCCCGCGAGGACTATGAGCAGGGGCATATTCCGGGCGCTTTGTATATCGACTGGAGCAGCGATATTGTCGATCCAGACGACGAGGTCGAGGCACAGGTTGCGCCGGCACAGCGCTTTGCCGAGGTGATGGGCAGCCTGGGGATCGGCGATCAACACATGGTGGTGGCCTATGACGCGCACCCCGCCTCCCAGTTTGCCACGCGTCTGTGGTGGGCGCTCACCTATTATGGCCACAGCGAAGTTGTAGTCTTAAATGGTGGCCTCCCTAAGTGGCAGGGCGAAAACCGGCCTCTGGAGCAGGCGCCCCCTGTCTATCCACCTGCCACCTTTACCCCCCTGCTGCAGCCGCAGTTGCGCGCGACCGCCCAGGAGGTCCTGGCCCTGCTTGGTCAATCTGATGTGGCCCTGGTGGATGCGCGCGACCGCCGCCAGTACAGCGGGGAGGCCTACCGGCAACCGGGTCGGCCGGGGCATATTCCGGGCGCGCTCAATATCCCACGCGAGGAACTCATTGACCCGGCGACGAACACATTCCGTAGCAACGAGGAACTGACCCAGGTCTTCGTACATGCTGGGATTACGCCGGAGCAGCGCGTCGTGGCCTACTGCAATGGGGGGGTTGCCGCTACGACGGTGCTCCTCAGCCTGGCGATGCTGGGCTATCCGCGCCTGACGAACTACGATGGCTCCTGGAATGAGTGGGGCGTGCGCCCGGATCTGCCGGCGGAGGTCTAGCCAGGAGGCTGAGATATATGGATGAGCCTGAGGGCGAAGAGGCGCAGGAAGACCTGCTTGACCTGGATGCCATTATGCGGGCCTTCGGCGTTGAGGCCTGGAGCAACCTGGGGCCGGTGACCGCGCCTCAGAGCGAGCTGCTGAGCCTGCTGGTGGAGATCGGGGGGCAGCGCTATATCCTCAAGGAGCGGCCCGAAGGCTTGATCGATGGCGATAGCGATCACCGCTATCGCTTCCAGCGTTTCTTGCAACTGGCGGATATCCCGCTGCCGCCGGTGTGGCCCACCCCGCAAGGCGAGCCTGCTGTGACTATCGGCGAGGATAGCTTTGAGCTACAGGCGTGGGCGGAAGGCGAGCTGTTCACGAGCGCCCACCCTCGCAGCCTGGCGTGGGTTGCCGCCGCCGGTAGCATGCTGGGGCAGTTGCACCAGGCAGCGCAACGCTATCCGGGCGCGGAGTATCGCTGGCCCTCAGAGGTGCAGCCCGGTGGCCTGGTGCAGGGCTGGTTGAACCTGGCGCGTGCCAAAGCTGAGGAGAGCGAGATCAATGCGCTGGCCGCCGCGCTCTCCACCTGGGTCGAGCAGTGGGAGGCGGTGCTGCCCGCGGCCATGATGTCGATTGGCGCGGTACGTGGCCTGCCGGAGTTCCATATCCACGGCGACTACCATGCCTTGAACCTGCGTTTTGGGCCAGAGGGCGTTAGCGCGGTGCTTGGCCTGCACGCCTCGCGCTGGGAGAAGCGTCTCCTCGAACTGGCCTACGGCCTCTTCTCCTTTAGCGCGCTGGAGTGGCGCCCGGATGACTCCCTGACCCGCCCGCTGGTCAAGCGCGGCTTTGATCCCGAACGCGCGCGCCTCTTCCTGGAGGCCTACGGCGCGATCTACCCCCCTGTCCCCCACGAAGCCGAGGCGCTTGTGGATGCACTGCCGCTCGTGGCCCCCATTGCTACCATCAATGGTCCCCTAGA
>JALYVR010000856.1 GCA_030853145.1 Chloroflexota bacterium
GCGAAGGCAAAGCTGTAACTGCTGGGGCAGTAGGGATGCGGCAACGAGGCTGGGGTGGGCGTGACGGGCGGCGCGCCTGTGGGGATGGGCGTCGGATTATGGCCGGTATCGGGGCTGGCTGTGGGGAGCACGAAGCTCGGCACGGTACCAGGTGCGAACCAATCGGTTGTCTTCACGCCATCGGGATAGGTCACCGTGGCCTGTTGCAGGCCGCCGGGATTCGTGAAGTCGCGGATGGGGTGTCCCTTCTCGGCCAGGAGCATGGCGTCGTGCCAGATGGGGGCCGCGCCCTGCACGCCGGTTACATTGATCATCGGCGCGTTGTTGTCGTTGCCGGCCCACACGCCCATCACGTAGTCCGAGGTATAGCCAACAGTCAAGTTATCGCGGAAATCCTCGGTCGTGCCGGTCTTGGCGGCGGCCGGGCGGATCGTGCCGCGGTCACCGGCATAGCAACTGTCCTGCGAGTTCGAGTACAGTTGCAGGACGTTGCAATCGACGAACTCAGGGATGCGCGAGTTATTGTCGCTCAGCACGCTGGTCATCATATATGCCATCTGCGGGCTGATAACCCGCTGCCCTGGATCGGACTGGTGCTCGTAGAAGACCTTGCCGGTGGTGGCGGAGACGAGCTTGCTGATGGCATAGTAAGGGACGTGGACCCCGCCGTTGGCGAAGGTGCCGATGCCCGAAGTATGATCGATCAGGCGAATGCCCAGGCCGCCTAGCACCAGCGAGTAGCCCGGCGTCCCCGTGTAGCTGGTGACACCCATATCGTGCGCGGTCTGCATGGAAGCAGCGATGCTCGCGTGCTCCAACACCTTGACCGCCGGCACGTTGAGAGAGTTTTGCAGGGCGCAGCGCAGCGTCATATGGCCATGATAGCGCCGGTCGTAGTTTTTGGGCTGGAATACAGGATCGCTTGAGCCGGGAACAGCGATCGAGATGGGTTGATCTTCGATGGCCTGCGCGGGCGAGGCGCCCTGCTCGAAGGCTGTCACATAGACATAGGGCTTGAACGATGATCCAGGTTGCCGGTACCCCTGGGTAGCGACATCGAACTGGCCGGCGACGACGGTATTATTGTAGTCGATACTGCCAAGCAGCGAAATAATCGCGCCCGTGTGGAAGTCGATGAGCACCTCGGCGGCGTTGCTGACGCGATGACCGCGCAGTTCGGCAACGTGGCGCTGGGCGATCTTCTGGATCTTATCCTGCAAGCCGATATCGAGCGTCGTGTAGACGAGCAGGCCGGAGCGCGACAGCTCCTGGCGCGAGCGCCTGAGAAGCTTCTGCAGATCGTTCAACACGAAATTGACGAAGTGCGGCGCGCGGTTGCTCAGGCTGGGGGCCGGCTTGAAGAAATGCGGGTCCTGCGCCTCATTGAGCGCGTCGAACTCCTGCGCCCTGGTGATGTAGCCCTGATTCACCATGGCGTCAAGCACGACCTTCATGCGCCCGAAGGCGGCCGTGCGCGGGCCCGGCAGACTTGAGAGCGGGTCGTATAGTCCCGGCGAACTGGGTATGCCCGCGAGCATAGCTGATTGCGCGAGGTCCAGTTGCGAGGCGGCCGACTGACCTGGCTTATCCTCCAGGCCAAAGTAGACCGTGGCGGCGGCATCGATGCCGTACGCCTGGTGGCCGTAGTAGATGCTGTTCAGGTACATCTCCAGGATATCGCTTTTAGAGTAATGGCCGTTGATCTGCGGGGCCAGAATGATCTCTTCCAGCTTGCGCACAATCGTGGATTCGTTGCCCACGACCAGGTTCTTGACGAGCTGCTGCGTGATGGTGCTGCCGCCCTCAACGACATGGCCGCGGGAGACATCATCCAGCGCGGCGCGCGCGATACGTAGCACGTCGATGCCCTGGTTCGTCCAGAAGTTCTTGTCCTCGGTGGCGACTGTGGCCTGGAGCACCGGGACGGCTATCTGGGCATAAGGCACCTCCGTATGCAGGCCCTGATCGGTCATCTGGGCCAGCATCACGCCCTTGCGATCGAAGATCTTGAGGTTATCGGGTGGCAGGAGGTCGCGCAGTGTGAGCACCTGGTTTTCGTATTTGACCTGCGTCTGTGTGTAGAAG
>JALYVR010000185.1 GCA_030853145.1 Chloroflexota bacterium
TTTTGAATCCTTGACTTTTAGATAGCCATACTGTACTCTTTTGAATGTCTGTCTACTGATTCAAATTGTTGTTTCTACATCTATGATATATTGATCCACTTCTCGCCACCACTGCTGTTACAACAAGGGGGAAAATATGTCTATCGATAAGGGTAAAATAGGAGCACGTTCTGGTATGACATCCTACGTTGAAATTCTGGACGCGGCGCAGCAAGGGCAACACGCAAAAACGGCCCCTCCGCCTGCTACTCAATGGCAGCAACTGGCGCAGTGGAACCACACCCGGCAGAGCTATCCCCAGGCTATGTGCGTACAGCAACTTGTGGAAACACAGGCCGCTACTCGTCCTGAGTCTGTGGCACTGGTAGAGGGTGAGCGTTCGCTTCCCTACCATGAACTCAACCAGCGGGCAAACCAGCTCGCTCGTCACCTGCAAACCCTGGGCGTAGGTCCAAATGTGCCGGTGGGCGTGTGTATAGAACGCTCGCCAGAGTTGGTGGTGGGATTACTCGCTGTCCTCAAAGCAGGAGGAGCCTACGTTCCACTCGATCCCGCCTATCCTGCTGAGCGCCTGGCTTTTATGCTGAGCGATGCTCAGATCTCTGTCCTTGTAAGATCGAAGTATCTCTATGAACAGCTTTCCATGCAGGGGCGTCACGTTGTGAACCTGGATACCGACCAGGCCCTCCTGGCGCAACAAGAGACGGCTGATCTCCCCGTTTCAGCCACTCTTGATGATCTCGCCTACATCATCTACACATCTGGTTCAACGGGCCACCCTAAAGGGGTAGAGATTACCCATGCCAGCCTGCTCAACCTGGTCTGCTGGCATCAAAAAGCGTTCGCGGTGACCGCTACTGATCGCGCGACACAGGTCACAAGTCCCGCCTTTGATGCTACCGGGTGGGAACTATGGCCGTATCTCACGGCTGGCGCACGTGTCTATCTCCCTGATGAAGAGACGCGTCTCTCTCCAATGGGCCTGCGCGATTGGCTACTGCGCTGTAGGATCACGATCTCGTTTTTACCGACCGCTCTGGCCGAAAGCGTCCTCCACCTTGATTGGCCCAGCATAGCTCCTCTGCGCTTCTTGTTGACGGGAGCCGACGCTCTACATCACTACCCGCCCGCCGGTCTGCCCTTCGCTCTCGTCAATAACTATGGTCCCACAGAGGCAACGGTGGTCACAACTTCTGGCATCGTCGCTCCCACTGCTCATGCCACCCGGCCTCCCTCGATTGGTCGCCCGATTGCCAATATGCAGGTCTATATCCTGGATGAGCAGCGCCAGCAAGTGCCTGTTAGCGCCTCAGGCGAACTGTACATTGGCGGCGCGGGCCTGGCACGTGGCTACCACAATCGTCCCGATCTGACGGCTGAGCGCTTTATTCCTCACCCCTTCTCTAGCGACCCCGGCGCACGCCTGTACAAATCAGGAGACATGGTCCGTTTGCTCCCAGATGGACACCTGGATTTTATTGGACGCATCGATCAGCAGATCAAGATCCGAGGCTACCGCATAGAGCCCAATGAGATTGTGTCAGTTCTCAGCGAACATGACGGCGTCCAGGCAAGCTATGTCATGGCCCGCGAAGACACCCCTGACGATAAGCGTCTGGTGGCGTACGTCGTGCTGGCACCAGAAACGCCACCCACAGCGACCGAACTGCGCGAAGCGTTACTGGCGCGCGTACCTGACTATATGGTACCATCAGCCTTTGTGATGGTGGATGCCTTGCCGCTGACCCCTAACGGCAAGGTCGACCGCGCGGCCTTACCTGAACCGGAGACGACGAATACGATGAGAGATGGAGCGATTATTCACCCCAGCACCCCCACAGAAGAGCGCATTGCTGCCATAGTGCGTGAATTGCTGAACATGGATGAGATCAGTGTAGACGATAACTTCTTTATGTTGGGGGGCCATTCGTTGCTTGGCACACAGATCATCGCGCGTGTAGCAGGTACCTTTGGCGTTGACCTGTCCTTACGCAGCCTATTCGAGGCGCCTACGATCCAACAATTAGCCGCCGAGATAGAACAGCTTGTTCTCACCAGGATCGAGGCCATGAGTGATGAAGAGGTTCTGCACATGCTACAGCAGGGATAACGTCTATAATAGCACCAGGCTTCTAAAGTATGGAGGCACAACGACATGACAATGCACCCGAATTCATCAACTCCAGCGAGCAAAAAAACGCCGCCCTTGAGTCTGTATCATCTGCTCGATCCCGAAGTTCTCGCAAACCCCTACCCCTTGTATCACCGGCTCCGCAGCGAGGACCCGGTACACTGGGACCCTTTTCTACACGCGTGGGTCGTGACGCGTTACGCGGATGTGCTCACGGTGTTCCAGCAGTTCTCCGCAAATCGTACACCTACCCCTGAACAGTTGGAGGCGCTGGGCTTAGCCACCCTGAAACCCCTGGCGCGGGTCATGGTGCATCAAATGCTGTTCCTGGACCCGCCAGATCATAGCCGCATACGCGGCCTGGCCTCCAGAGCTTTTACACCGCGCAGGGTAGAGGTGCTGCGAGCGCATATCCAGGATATTACTAACACCTTGCTCGACTCGGTGCAGAACACCGGGAAGATGGATGTGCTTGCCGACCTTGCTGTTCCCTTGCCGGCTATTGTGACTGCCGAGCTGCTGGGCATGCCTTCCTCCGATTGGAAACAACTGACAAAATGGTCGTCTGACTTCGCGCAGGTCCTCGGCAATTTCCAGCATAATCCCGATCACGCCGCAGTGGCCCTGCGCAGTCTGGGGGAGATGATCCTGTATTTCCGCGCTTTGCTTGACGATCACCGCACGCACCCGCGTGATGATCTAATTATGGCGCTGATGAATGCTGAGATAGATGGCGACCGTCTGACAGAAGAGGAGATTATCGCGAATACCATTGTGACAATGGTAGGCGGCCAGGAGACGACCACTAACCTGATCGGCAATGGCACGCTCTCCCTGTTGCGCCATCCTGATCAAATGGAGAAACTCAAGGCTGAACCCTCTCTGGCCCCTTCGGCGGTTGAGGAACTGTTACGCTTTGAGAGTCCCAGCCAGCACACCGCCCGCCTGGCACCCGGCGATGTCGAACTGGGCGGAAAGAAGATTCGCAAGCGGCAGGCCGTAATTGTTGTGATGGGAGCCGCCAACCGCGACCCCGAACGCTTCCCCGATCCAGATCGCCTTGATCTCTGCCGCACAGATAACCGGCATGTGGCCTTTGCCTGGGGCAGCCATTTCTGTTTCGGCGCGCCACTCGCGCGCATCGAGGGCCAGGTGGCTTTTGACACCGTGCTCCGCCGTATGCCAGGCCTGCGTTTAGAGTCGGAAACTCTTCAATGGCGCGAGAATCTAGGGTTGCGCGGTTTGAAGGCTTTACCCGTGGCGTTTTAGCATCTCTTATAATAGCAGGATTATTTTTATAAGCCATTCCGAATTCTGGCACCATTGACAAGCCCCTTTGCACTTTCTCTTGTATAACGAGCAATATATTCAAGCTACAATGTCCTGGGTAAAAAGTGATGAGGATAGCCAAATACGGCTATATATGCTTAAAGAGGTGTACATCGTTTGCGCCTTATGTTATAGTGCTTTTCAGATGATCTCGCAACTTTTGTGGATTAGTTGGTAGGGAGAAAAGCGCATTCTATGAGAGACCTCATTGTTCTCCTCGCGGAACACCGCAGCGTTCGGCACTTCCCTACCACCTCTCCAGCAGGCTCAAACCGCTGGCGAACGCGCGATCACGACGCCTATATTGCTTGTTATAAAGACATCTATGCAACAGATGTTGTCATGCAGGTCGGCGCGTGAAGTTAGATCAGCGCTAACGCTTGCAGTTGGGCTAGGCAGTGGATCACGCAGCCAGTTTCTGATCCCTGGGGGACTTCATCGCACAGTGAAATTAGCAGCTTTGTCGTAGTGATGTTGGGTCGTGAAAAGAGCGTGCTCAAGCACTGTTCAATCATGTGCTCACAAAGGGATGGAAGGGCGCGGACGCTCGGATGCGCGACGCCTCTTCCGTGTTAGCAGGAGGTTCTTTCAAGCGATGACAGACAGCACCACATCTAACGTGCCAACACCTCGAGCACGCTTGTCCGTTTCCGAGATGATAGAGTCCAGGTCCGGCCGGCGCAATCGCCTGATCCGGCTCTGGAACGCGCTCACGGCTATCCCAGAGGTTTCGCCAAAGGAGACCCTGGCGCAGCGCGAAGCGGCGCGTCAATCGCGCTTGACCAGTAACGTCTTATTTTTCTTTACCGTTATGGTTGTAGCTCTGCTTCCGGCGTGTTTCTTTGCCCCAGGCCACGCCTACTTCTGGCTAGATCTAGAGCTGGCCGTAGCATCTATCCTCGCGCTGGCACTCAATCGAAGAGGCTACACGCTGGCCGCCGGGATTCTCGTCAGCCTTGCCGGCTTCCTGACCTTGACAGTGGCCCTCTTCACAAGCGTTCCGTTCGACGAAACAACACTCCAGGGGTACGATATGTACGTCATCGTCGAACTTCTGGCGGTCTCATTGTTGCCTATACGCAGCATCTTTCTCACCGCCATCATGAGCACCATCGCTATTATCGGCACGCTGATCTATGTGCCTCATACAGCGGTACTGGACAAGGACCTGCATGAGCGCCTGCCGATTATCATCGCGCGACCTGTTGGGACGCTGTTTCTGGTGGCAGGCGTGGCCTACATACTGGCCTCGACTATGACAACCGCCATTAAGCGCGCCGGGCGCGCGGAGTTGATTGCCCACCTGCAACATGAGATTGCCGAACAAGAGCATTTGCTTGCCGAACAGAAGCATGAGCTGGATGCGGGCATCCAGCAAATTCTGCAAACTCACGTGGCGGTGGCGAACGGTCATTTGAACGCCCGCGCGCCACTCTCGCAAGATAATATGCTCTGGCAGATCGCCAGCGCCTTAAATACCCTGCTGGTGCGCTTCCAGCGCGCGGCCCAGGCAGAAGCAGACCTCTGGCGCATTGAGCAGGCGGTGACCGGCTACGTCAATAGTCTCCAGCAAGCCGAGCAGAACCACGAGAAACCCCTGCTGCCCCTTTCGCACACCAGGATCGATCCTTTGATCATGGCGCTCCAGAGCAAGACCTTCAACACCATTCAACTGCCCCAGATCCCTTCTACCGGAAAGTTGCTCCCGCCACAACGTCGCATTGCCCCCAGGGAGTAGGCGCTCATTCGACTTCACTATCTTTGTGCATATTGTAACAGGAGGATATATGGAATCAATTGCTATTATTGGCATGGGTTGCCGTTTTCCTGGCGCCCCCAATCCCCGCGCATTCTGGCAACTTATGTGCAACGGCGGCGATGCGATTAAGGAGGTGCCAGGTGACAGGTACGATATCGACGCTGTATACGATCCGCGTCCGGCCACTCCCGGCAAGGTGATGAGCCGCATGGGAGGCTTCCTGGAGCAGGTCGATCAGTTTGACGCGGCATTCTTTGGGCTTTCCCCGCGCGAGGCCTCACGCATGGACCCGCAACACCGCTTGCTGCTTGAGGTGGCCTGGGAGGCTATGGAGGATGCTGGCCTCGTCCCAGGGAAACTACGTGATGAAATCGCCGGCGTCTTCATTGGGATCATCACGGGTGATTACTGGGACCGGCAGTTCCGCAATCCCACCGATCTCGATGTGTACGGCACGGCCGGGAGCGCGCGCAGCGGCGCCGCCGGCCGCATTTCCTACGCGCTGGGACTGCAAGGCGTGAGTGTGGCGCTGGATGCCGCCTGCTCCTCCTCGCTGGTAGCGGTCCACCTGGCCTGCCAGAGCCTGCGCCTTGGTTCATGCACAATGGCATTGGCCGGCGGCGTGAACATCATCCTCAATCCCGACCACACAATCGGGTTTTCGCAGGGCAGAATGATGGCGCCCGATGGACACTGCAAGGCCTTTGACGCGCGGGCAGATGGCTATGTGCGCAGCGAAGGGGCGGGCGTGGTCGTCCTGAAACTGCTATCGCGCGCCCTGGCCGATGGAGACCCGATCTACGCAGTGATTCGTGGCAGTGCCTCCAACAACGATGGCCACTGTGAGCTATTCATGGCTCCAAGCGTGGAGGGGCAACAGGCCGGGCTGCGCCAGGCCTACCATGACGCCGCTGTCGATCCAGTGCGCGTGCAGTATGTCGAGGCCCACGGCACGGGTACCAGCGTCGGCGACCCGGTTGAGATCAAGGCTCTGGGAGGCGTGCTCTGTCAGGGACGGCCCGCCGACCGCCCCTTGATAGTTGGCTCGGTCAAGACCAATATCGGTCATACTGAGGGCGCGGCCGGGCTGGCCGGATTGATCAAGGTAGCACTGTGCCTCAAGCACAAGATGATCCCGCCTAACCTGCATTTTCAGCAGCCGAATCCGGCTATCCCCTGGCAGGACTATGCGCTAATGATTCCCACGCAATTGATGCCCTGGTCACAAAGCGATGGCCCACGCCTGGCGGGCATCAGCAGCTTCGGCATTGCCGGAACGAACGCCCACATCGTGCTGGAAGAGGCGCCGCAATCGATCCAGCCAACCAGAATCCCAGAGGAGGGTACGCAGCCCACAACCTATCTCCTGCCCCTGTCAGCGCAGACACCTGAGGGGCTGACAGACCTGGCTATAGGCTATATGAAGCATCTACAGGAGGAGGAATACGCCGATCAGCTCTGGCGCGATATCTGTTACACGGCTGGCCTGCGTCGCGCCCATCACGACTATCGCCTGGCCATCGTCAGCGCCTCCCAGCAGGATGCGTCCGACAAACTTGCGGCCTTCATACGCGGCGAGGCGGGCCTGGAATTGATCAGTGGGCACAGCATCGCCAACAAGCGGCACAAGATTGCCTGGATCTTCCCCGGTCAAGGCTCACAGTGGCTGGGTATGGGACGCGATCTGCTGGCACAGGAGCCGGCGTTTCGCGCCGGCATCGAGGAATGTGAGCGCGTGATGAGCCGCTATATTGACTGGTCACTACTCGCTCAATTGCAAGCCGGCGAGGAGCAGACATGTCTGAACGATATCGCGGTGATCCAGCCCCTGCTCTTTGCCATCGAGGTATCGTTGGCCAGGCTCTGGCGCTCCTGGGGTATTGATCCCGACGCCGTCGTGGGCCACTCTATGGGCGAGGTGGCGGCGGCCTACGTGGCTGGAGCGCTCAGCCTGGACGACGCGGCCTGGATCATCTGCGCCCGCAGCAAGTTGCTTCTGCGTACGAGCGGCCAGGGCGCCATGGCGGCGGTAGAACTCTCGCTTGACGAGGCCAGGAGCGTTGTCAGTGACTACAAAGAGCGTGTCTCGGTGGCGGTGAGCAACAGCTCACGTTCGACGGTCCTGTCAGGCGACCCGCAGGCGCTGGCCGAAATCCTGGCCACCCTTGCGCGCCATGACGTATTTGGCCGCCTCGTCAAAGTGGATGTAGCTTCGCATAGCCCGCAGATGGACCAGTTGCACGATGACTTACTGCGCCTTATGATGCGAGTGCAGCCACACAAAACTACAGTTCCGCTGTATTCAACGGTGTGCGGCAACATCGTTGACGGTCAGGAACTCTCGGCTCGCTACTGGATCAACAATCTTCGCGAGCCGGTGCTCTTCCTCAGCGCGATAGAAAGGTTGCTGGAAGACGATTTCGACACCTTCATCGAGCTAAGCCCTCATCCCATCCTGGTTGGTGCCATCAGGCAGACCATCGAGCAGAGCGCGAAGTCCGGCCTGGTCCTGGCATCGCTGCGACGCGAGGAGGAAGGGCGCGCCTCACTGCTGGCAGCACTCGGCCACCTCTACACGCATGGCTGCGAACTAGACTGGTCGCAGTTGTATCCCGCCGGAGGACAGCACGTTTCCCTGCCTGGCTATGCCTGGCAACGCCAGCGCTACTGGAACGCGACTCTTGATCGCCTTCAAGCCCGCTCCCTCTCGCCTTCTTTCACACGGCGCGGCGACAGTGCGTGCCATCCTATCCTGGGCAGAAGCATCCCATCAGCGCTCCACCCCGGAACCTACTTCTGGACCACCGACATAAATGCCGAGATCTTCCCCTACCTCAGCGAACACCGGGTGCATGGCATGCCAGTGTTGCCCTGCGCGGCCTATATCGAACTGGCCCTGGCCGCCGCTACCGAGATTCTTGGACCGCAACGCTTTAACATTGAAGATCTTGAACTCAAGAAGGCGCTCTTCTTCCCCAAAGGCTCCACGCTGACCTTGCAGGTGATCCTGACCCCTGAGGCGGACAACGAGGAGATGACCCTGCGC
>JALYVR010000857.1 GCA_030853145.1 Chloroflexota bacterium
GGCTTGTCAACCGCGCCCCTACCTCTCTTGCACGTCTCTCCCCCGTGCGCCTCCCCTTCTCGCCTCTTTCCATCACCCTGCAAAAACCTACCTGTGCGAAGGCGACGGCCCAGGCAGGCTGCATTGCCGCAGGAGATCGTATCAGGCTTGCGCGCGCGCGCGCGCCCTTGAGCGTACGACCAGGGCGATAGTGCCGGCGATGCTCAAGAGGATGAGCATGATGAGCATGGCCTGGGGGGTACCCAATGGTAGGTTTGGTAGCCAGGTGGGGAGCGTGAGGCCTGCCGAGTGAGCGATGACGGCCAGTGGCGGCGTGCCGAAGTGGGCCAGGTGGATCACTCCGGTAGAGCTTACTCCCAGGTCGTAGGTCACGGTTGTGTCGGGAGCATCGAGCGTCAGGTAGGTGAGCCAGCTATTGCGCGGCACCCAGCCCATATTGCGGTCGGTCGAAAGATCGTGGAAGAGGGTATCGTTCATCGTTTCCTGGAAGGCCAGTTGGAAGCCGGGCGCGCCGGGGACCTGGGTGCCGACCGCCGATTGTCCGACATGCCTGCCGACATCGCTGGTGTTGATCGGCATATCGGTCAGCAGGTAGAGATCGGCCTGGACCTCCTGCCCATCGAGCGCCAGCACTTCGAGCGGCACCCAGATGCGTGGCGTCTTCATGGTAATCAGGAGCGGTGTGCCATCGCCTTGCAGTTGGTGTCGCGCGCGGGCGGCGGTGGTATCGAACTTTGCCGCCATGAAGATGGGGCTGCCCTGTGCATAGGCCAGAAGATGGCCGCGGGTCTCGTTGTTGATGAAGAAGCCATTGCTCTTGACCCAGTTCAGCACCTCCTGCCCGCTGCCTTTGAGCACGACGATATTGAGGGCCTCGACCTTCACACGCTGGAGCACCTGGGCGTCAGAGGCGGTGGACGCGGCGGCGTTAGCGAACTGGTCCACCTGGGGGCGAGGATGGGTTTCAATCGCCAGGCGTTGCAGCGTCCAGGCGCCGCCTTCCTCGATCTTCGTGGGGATTGCTGGCAGGGGGACAATCCAACCCAGCTTGGACACGTCGCCCTGGTAGGCGAAACTGGTCATGTAGTGCTCGATGCCATCGTGCCAGGCGACGAAGGTGGTGGCGCGCGCGAGCCGGATCGAGCCGTTGGGCGCCACCAGCCCGCCACAGGCGAAGGCCGATTGAGATTGCAGAATAAAGAGTACAAGCGCGAGTATAGGGACGGCAAACTTCTTAATCATCGTGGTTTCCTCCTGCTACGGTTTTTCAGGGTGTTCACCAATGATGACGCTAGCGTCTATGGAAAAGTTCCCTCATTGGGCATCAGGCAGAGCAATAATCCATTAAACATGTTGCTCTATGGTACCATTTGTATCGGCATGTTTCTGATCATCTTGCTCTGGCTGTGCCTCTGATGAGCCTGTAAGGGTAGGGAATGAACTGAATAAGAGCACAAAGAAAGCTATAGTACTCATACTTCCGCTGATTGAATCGGATATGTGAATATGGATTAATTGCAGGAGAAATTCCAGTACAAATAGTAGCATTAAAACGAATACAATGCTGCGAAAGAATCTATGAGGACGACGTGTCCAATTTCGAATACCTTGCGACAAATCTGACACAGCTAGCAGAACACAGATGATAAAGATAATAACGCCTGGATTCACAAAGTGCCATGAAAAATCTAGTACGAGGGCCATAAACGCCAGGAAGTATAGGAAAAGTGTTCCCAGGAGAAAGAACGCTCGTTTTTTGGACATAGGAGATGTTTCTATGCTTTCTTCACGTATCTGCTGCTGTGCCTTTTGCAATTGCGCCTTAGCATATGCCGTCCATTTGAATTGCAAGCTGACGAGAACGAGAAGAAGTGGTAATATGGCAATGCCGACAACGAGAAGGATACCTGCTGTACCAATTTGCTTACTATCTCTACTTGCGAACTCATTGATGGCTTTGATCTGAGATCCAATCAGTATAAGCACGATCTCTAGCCAGAAACTTGCTCCTATGTAGAGATCAAATTCTTTGAACCAGAGAGCGGATTTTCCCTCGTGCTGCTTCTTACGCCTATCT
>JALYVR010000858.1 GCA_030853145.1 Chloroflexota bacterium
ATGGTGAGCAGCCCCCACAACCTGCGCCCATTCGCCGACATTGGCGCGCCGCTTCCCCTGCACCTGGGAGCGGCTGGCAAGGTGCTGCTCGCATGGCTCCCCCCAGCAAAATGTCAGACCCTGGCAAAAGCGAGCGCGGCCCGTTTTGGGAATGGCGAGGAGGCCTTTGACCTCCACAAACTGTTTAGCGAACTGGAAGACATACGCGCCGCCGGCTGGGCTGGCAGCAGCGGCGAACGCGCGTTCGGAGTCTCGGCCATCGCCGCCCCCATATTCGACGCCGGCGGTCAGGTTGCCGGAGCCATGACCCTGGTCACCCCCACCGCCCGCCAGAACGACGAACAGCGCGCGCGCGCTATCCCCCAGGTCCGCGAAGCCGCCCGCCGCACATCCTATGACCTGGGCTATGCAACGCATAAATAAGGAGCAGCATACTATGACCGAAGTTGAACAGCTTGCCGCGTTTGTCGTGCGTACCAGCTATGACGATCTCTCAGAGGAGGCGCGCCAGCAGCTCAAGATGCGCGTGCTGGACGCGCTGGGGTGTGCCATTGGCGCGTTGGAGGGGCCACCTATCGCCATGATCCGCGCCCAGATCGAGGACTTTGGCGGCCACCCGCGCGTCACCCTGATCGGCGGCGACAGGACGGCTCCCGACCTGGCCGCCCTCTATAACTCAGCCCTGGTGCGCTACCTGGATTACAACGATAGCTTCCTGGCCAGCGGCGAGACCTGCCATCCCAGCGATAACGTCGGCGCCGTGCTGGCCGCCAGCGAGTACGCGGGTCGTCACGGCCGGGACTTGCTGACAGCGCTGGCCGTGGCCTACCAGGTGCAATGCCGTCTATCGGAGGTCGCGCCGGTGCGAGCCAGGGGCTTTGACCACACCACCCAGGGCGCATACGCCGTGGCGGCAGGCGTCTCCAGGGCGCTGGGCCTCACCCAGGAGCAGACGGCCAACGCCATCGCCATCAGCGGCACCGCCTTCAATGCCCTGCGCGTTACCCGCACTGGCCGGCTCTCGCACTGGAAAGGCATGGCCTATCCCGCGACCGCCTTCGGGGCCTGTCATACTACCTTCCTGGCTATGCGCGGCATGACAGGCCCGGCCGAGGTCTTCGAGGGCAACAAGGGATTCAAAGACGCCATCGCCGGTCCCTTCACGATTGACTGGCAACGCGAGGACCTCGAAATCGTGCGCCGCACCAGCATCAAGAAGTACAACGCCGAGTTCCATTCGCAGTCGGCCATCGAAGGTATCCTCGAATTGCAAGCCACCCACCGTTTGCAGCCAGAGACTATCGAACGCATCGAGATCGCTATCTTTGATGTCTCCTACAACATCATCGGCGGTGGTGAAGAGGGCGACAAGCACGAGGTACGCAGCAAAGAGGAGGCTGATCACAGCCTGCCCTACATGCTGGCCGTAGCCCTGCTGGACGGCAAGGTGACGCCTGCGCAATACGCCCCGGAGCGCATCACGCGCCAGGATGTGCAAACCCTGCTGCGCAAAGTCACGGTCCGGCCCGACGAGCGTCTGAGCAAGCGTTTCCCCCAGGAGATGCCCTGCCATATCACCGTCACACTCAAGGATGGCCAGACACTCTCCATCGACATGCATGATTATCCGGGCTTCTACACCCGCCCCATGACCTGGGAGCAGGCACAGCAGAAATTCGATCTGCTCGCGGCCCCCTATGCCGGTGAGCACCTGCGCCATACCATCGCGGAGACGGTCCGGCATCTGGAGACGCTGGAGGTATCACAATTGACAGGACTTTTAAGTAAAGTACAGAGGAGAACCCAATGAGCGAGCGAGGATTTAGCTTTATTCGCATGAACGAGCGCGCCGACAAGCCGCGCACGCGCCGCGTGACCGAGATTCGCGGCCCCTATTACACCCCCATGGGCACGCGCTACCTTGAGGACATACTGGAGACGATGGGCGAGTACGTGGACTCGCTGAAGTTCGCCGGCGGCTCCTTCGCGCTCATGCCCCCACAGGCGCTGAAGGCCATCATCGACACCGCGCATCGCCACAACGTGCTGGTCTCCACCGGCGGCTTCATCG
>JALYVR010000186.1 GCA_030853145.1 Chloroflexota bacterium
GTATTCCTCCTCAATTAATCGCCTGAGACGCGCCACTTCG
The DNA here is from genome assembly GCA_030853145.1 of Chloroflexota bacterium. GTDB lineage: Bacteria > Chloroflexota > Ktedonobacteria > Ktedonobacterales > Ktedonobacteraceae > JALYTT01. The sequence goes on from JALYVR010000186.1 coordinate 41, forward strand.
CTCTCACTCATGCTTCCTCCCTACTTAGCCGATATCAATAGAGGTAGTTCACTTAAAGTAACTACTTATAAAGATATCATTACCGTTGATCTTTTGTCAATAGGGGGTGTCTGCTACAATCTTGCGAGGGAGAGAGAGCTATGCTGAAATTGAAAGTTAAGGAAGTGGCATTATCAAAGGGGTTTAGCCAGGGGAAATTAGCCAGAGCCGCCGATGTGGCTAACAACACCATCAGGGCTATTTACCGAGACCCGTATCGAGAGGTATCCACGATTACTATCAACAAGATAGCGAAAGCGCTGGGAGTGCCTGTAACAGACTTGATTGAGGATGTTCCCGGTCCTGAGGAAGAAACTGCATTCCGATAATGAGCCGATTTTGTGATATAGTATCTATTTATACTCACTCCACATCTAATGACGCGAAATAATCAAGCAGCAGGCGATGAACAAAGATATAGCCGCCACCCACTTTGCGCAACAGGATACGATCATGCGCATAATCGAGGAAACGTGGTAGGTTCCAAGGCAAAATATCGGCACGCCAGAAGAGGACGCGCAGCAAGAAATGCTGGATACAGACAAGTCCCCCAAAATTCAGCACACTCAGGAGCCCCGCTCCACCAAGTAGCACAATGCTTAGCCTATCCCCTTGTATTATGAATAGAATACCAAAGAATACAGTAAACAATATAATCAGCAGGCTATAACGGGCTGAACGTCGTATTCCTTCATTTGGTTTAGTAATAAGCTGTGCATCGAGCATATTTGCCGATAACCCACCTATTAACACCCCGAAAATTATACTAGATATTACTCCGATCAATATACCTAACAGAATGCTGAGAGAGCCCACACCTAATCCACCTATCGTCAAGTCACCTAACTTGACCTCTACTCCACCGAGTAATCCAAGAGTGGGTATAAGAACCAATATGATGGGTATTTTCTGACGAACTGCTATCCATGACCAGGTAATATTCTCTGAAAATTGGGCATCTATAAGTAACAAACCAATAACTCCACCAGTTATCCCAGAGATCAGGGCATCGACCCATCCACCAACTAACCCAAAACCTATGTAACCAACTAAACCGCCCAGCAGTATACAAAATAGCGTAAGGATCAATATATTGCCAAGCCGATACAGCCGATGTAATTGCTGACTGGGAAGCCAATTCGATTGCATGCGTTCAATATAAAACACCGTTTGGCCGCGTTGCTTCATCAAGCGTGCCATGTTCACCAGCCAGCCTTTTGTTTGCTCTAATGTATAACGCTTTGTGATACCTCGTCGCGTTAGCATAGAATCGACATATTGCTTGAATACTTCCTGCCGCCGATGCTCAGGTGACTTTATTGCGATAAGATCATCCAGTGTCTTGCTTTGATAAGTCAGTGTCAAGATGTTCAGCATCAATGGCATCGCTGCCATCTCTCGTAACCCTTCATCATCATTTAGCGCCACACGTACTGTTTCCAATTGTTCACCAGCGGTAGATAGGTATTCATCTATTTCAGATGCAGTAAGCGGTTGTACCATGACAGCAATGCGTAAGAATAGGCGTATCTCTTGAGATAAATACTCGGCCCTACGGCTACAGACAACTATAGAGGCAAGATAGTGGTCGCGCCGATACTTGTTGATTGCTTCCATACATTCTGAACGATACGCTGACGCAACCTCATCGAGTCCATCAAGTAAGACAAGCACACGGTCATTCATAATCCATGAAGACCCTAATTCGCGAGGTACCTGATAGCTGTTATATAGTTCTTCAACAAGCCAGGCAGCCAGGGATTGGCGTTTTTCCGCCCACGAGGAGAGATGGAAGATCGCGGGCATCGGGTCATGCGCATTATGCTCAGCTCGGTTCAAGAGATCACGAGCCAGTTCCAGCAACAGAGTCGTTTTGCCAGCCCCTGGCTCTCCCAGAATGAGCAGATCACCTCCAGTATCATCATACACCTGAGTAATACTGGTACCGGCGGGCAGTGCATACGACATCTGTTGGGTTTCCTGCATTATCAACCGCCAGGGATTCACCACGGCATCTGGCTGTGTATGCAAGCCAAGTTCAATCAAAGTCGCGTTCTGCAATGAACGCTCCAACATCCCTGTAATCCAAATATCACATACATGTTTTATGAAGCGCTGACGACTAAGGTTCTCTTGTTTTGATAATCTCCCGATCATTTGCTCTTGCGGAGAGATCAGATTATGTATTTCAGTAGACCCGTGCGCATCTTTAATTGCCTCACGAATTCCTTGCGCAATATCAACAAACGCCTCATCTCGATCAGGCCATACCGCTACAGGTCTTTCATCACGGGGCAGACATTGAATATGTGCAAATGGGGCTTCGTGCCAGTCTACAGGACGCAGCAACACAGGGATTATGCGAGCAGACCCCGCTGCATGCCGTTCCAAAGCAAGTTGCATTTCGATACCATAACAATAATCCGAGGCTATAAAATCAGGACTGATCAGCAGGAGGATAATCGAGGCAGTGTTCAGATGGCTTTCAATGCTCTGTACACGGTTAGTTCCGGCAACCACCTGATAGTGATGCCAGGTAGAGATGAGGCCCTGGCGCCGAAGCAGGCTCAGATGCGTCTCTAGCCGCTGCCTGTACTCTTCGTCCTCCGGGGCATAGGAATAGAAGATACTAATAGGAGGTGCTGCATCTTGCCGCTCATCCATGCATCGTCCTCTTTAAATTCTTGGACGCCTGATATCTTGTATTATAACTCTCCAGATCGAAGAAAACAACACAATCGGATTATCTCAACAAAATGAGACCCCCTGAGGGGGCCTCATCACATAAACCTGGTGTTATGGCAATGCTGTTTATAGAGTTCGCGACCGACGCATTCCCACAAACAGGTTGTACAGCAGTACGATCACCGCAAGAACAATCAATACGTGGATCAATGCGCCACCGACATGTACTACCAGAAAGCCGAGGGCCCACAAGATCACCAGGATAACGACGACTGCCCAAAGAAGACCAACCATTGTGTAACACTCCTTTGATGAACTAGTGCGAACAAAAGAACAAAAAGAGATCGTCTCCCCCAACTTTCTCTGGAGGAAGCAACCTCTACCAACCACTATAATGATTCACGAATCAAACAACCAAAAAGATTTAAAAATTAGCAAATCTCTTAAATTCGAAATCGCCAATACATACATCTCACTACAGCATGCTGTCATAGAGCGATATGATGAAGGATGCCGGATGTGGGCTTGTCATAAAAGGGGAACTGCTGTACTGTATACACAGACTATTTTACATAGCATGCTAACTCTGTGGTAAGGAGCAATTTCTATGTCTGCTGACGCGCAGACAACGACCCAGGTGGCCCGGACGCTGGCACAGTCTGTGGGCGACGCGGCCATTGTCGTTGAGACATTTACGAAAATCTACGGCTCCCAGCGGGTCGTTGACCAGTTGTCATTCAGCGTGCGGCGGGGAGAGGTCTTCGCCCTGCTTGGTCCGAACGGCGCGGGCAAGACAACGACCGTCGAGACACTTGAAGGCTATCGCAAGCCAGACGCGGGGAGCGTGCGTGTGCTGGGCCTCGATCCCATCCACGAGGGCGGACAACTCAAGCCCCAGATCGGCGTCATGCTGCAACAGGATGGCCTCTACCCCGGCCTTACAGCGCGCGAGGTGCTGCACCTCTTCGCGGGCTACTACCGGCAGCCCCAGAACGCGGATGCGCTGCTCGAACGGGTCGGACTGAGTTCAGCGGCGAAGACGCGCTGCCGCAGGCTCTCCGGCGGCCAGAAACGCCGCCTGGCCCTGGCGGTGGCCCTGGTAGGCAATCCCGCGCTCGTCTTCCTGGATGAGCCGACCGCTGGCATGGACCCCCAGGCGCGCCTGGCAACGTGGGAGATCATCCGCGATCTGAAGCGTAGCGGCGCCACCGTCCTGCTCACCACTCACCTGATGGACGAAGCCGAGCGCCTGGCTGACCACGTGGCGATCATCGATCATGGTCGTCTGGTGGCCCTCGACACGCCGGCCGGATTGACCGGCGGCCAGAACGCCAATATCGTGCGCTTCGTGGCCCCCGCCGGCCTGGACTGCACGCAACTGGCCGCGCTACCATTCGCCACGAAGGTCGAGGAGGTGCGCCCCGGCAGCTATCTTATCGAGTCTGAAACGATCCCCGCGCTCCTGGCCGAGCTGACCGCCTGGCTGCGCGACCAGCACGTCACGCTCTCTGAGCTACGCGTAGGCCACGGCTCGCTCGAAGACCTGTTCCTGCGCCTGACCGGCTCGGAGATGCGAGAATTATGACTGCATCCTGCTTTCGTGTACGGGCGCCGCTCGCCTGCGCCCTGTTGGCCTATGAGAAATGTATGACAACACACACTCTTGATACACACAACCCCAGCCAGGCGGCGCCGCTGGCGCGCCAGGTGCTGGTACAGACGCGCGCCGAACTGCTGCTGACGGCACGGCGCGGCGAAAATGTGCTCATCACGCTGATCGTCCCAGTGGGCCTGCTGGTCTTTTTCGAGTCGGTCAATATTATCCCGGTGAGCAGCGGCCCGGCGGTAAACTTTCTATTGCCGGGCATCCTGGCGCTGGCGATCATCGCCACTGGCATGGTCAACCTGGGCATCGCAACGGCCTATGAGCGCTATTACGGCGTCCTCAAGCGGCTGGGAAGTTCGCCCCTGCCTCGCAGCGGGCTGATCACCGCCAAGGTGCTCTCGCTCCTCGTCCTGGAAGCATTTCAGGTCATCATCCTGGTGGGCATCGCCATGCTGTTCTACCACTGGCAGCCAGCCGGGTCTCCGCTGCTGGCCCTGCTGGTTATAGCGCTGGGGACCATCGCCTTCGCCGCGCTGGGCCTGGCAATGGCGGGCGCGCTACGCGCCGAATTCACCCTGGCCGGCGCCAACGCGCTCTACATGGTCTTTCTATTCATCAGCGGCGGTATCCTGCCTCTCAATCACCTGCCGGCTCCGATTGCCGCGCTGTCCCAATTTCTGCCGGCTACTGCCCTGACACAGGCCTTGCAAGCCTCCATGTCCAATGGTACCGCCTTCCCTGGCTTCTCGCTGCTGGTGCTGGCAATCTGGGCTGTGATAATCCTGTTCACCGCCATATTCACGTTCCGCTGGGAGTAACCCCAGAATATAGCTCTGCCCACGGGAGGTGGAAAGGGAGTGCAGGGGATCTCCTCTGCCTGAGTGTGGGGTGGTCCCCACGCTTTCCTTCTTTCCCTAAGAGGGCCTGTAAGAATGCACTAGGAGACAGCCTCATACCTCCCCTCTGTGTTGAGTCGGTATGCACCCCAGGCATGCACATGGGGGTGAAAAACATTCGCCAACACAGCGGGGTCGTGCGCGACTATTTCCTGCGCCTGTGCTTCGGTGGTGACATCAATAATGCCCAGGCCGCCCTGATTATCCAGAAAAGGTCCCCCCATGAGCACCCGCTTGTCAGCAAAAAACTGGTACATATAGCGACGATGTTCCCGAAAAACGGGCTGCTCAATCGCCGATTTCCCTGGAAGCCAGGCCGGGCCAGGGGTATAGATAACGACAAACATCACTAGCTCTCCTTTTCAAACCATCCTTGCGCCAACTGGTACAAAGCTCTGAGATCCTCACCCTGGATGGGTGGGAGAATATGCTGGCTGCCAACGTAGAGACTGTAGAACGCTCTTGCAAGCTGCCGGGCGTATGGACGATCAGCAGTATTGGCATAGGCCACCTCTTCAAGATACGCAAGCCGCTGCTGGTCGATCCGCTGCTGGTGAGATCGAACCGTCTCGTCTTGTAAGGCCCAGGCACGCAGAGCAACATCGAGCCTGGAAGGGTGTAAGGCCGCTTGCATCACCCGTGCCAATTTTTCTGGTGGGGAACCCTCCTGTTCTGCGACCTGGATGATCCGAAGCGTTCCTTCTTCTTCCCAAAACTCCAGCAACCTTTCCTTAAAATCCTGGAAATTGGTGAAGTGATGGTAGAAGGACCCTTTTGTTACACCAAGTCGGCTGGTCAAGGACTCGATCGTCAGCGCTTCGGCTCCTGCCTCTTCAAGAAGGACCAGTCCTTCTACTAACCATCTGCGCCTGGTGATAAACGCCATCGCTTCTTCCCTCCTCCGTCGCTCTTGGATTCTGCTTTCTCAGAGCATACCACACGGTATGGTATGTTTGCAAGAGGAGACTTTTCCTTCACCACCAGCTTCGTTGGTCTTCACGTCCTCAGTCTCCTGCTTCCAGGCTTCTTCCCATGATCATCTCGTTGCATAACCCATGGGCTCTGCACACTTTAGGTGAAGGATAAGCTTCTCATTTCTAAATTGACAGAAATCAGACCCTCTCTTGCAAACGTGAGGTATTTCACCGAGAAACTATGGAAGACATCATCACACGGGTGGCGGTGTTCTGCTATCCTGAGAGGCATGAAAGACTCATCTTGCTCTCCCTGATTTGCCTGGTCGCGTGAAGATGGACTTCAATAAAACGACTGTAGGTAAATTGTACAAGATAAGCCAAAAAATGATTTGTTGGAGAAATGCTATGTTCAATTTCGTTTGCGCTCTCGCGAAGAGGGGCTATTTGCTCCCTCTTCTGGCCCTCGTTCTGCTCTGTGGATGTACTTCCCAGGTTTCTCAAACACCAACAGCCACTACTCAACCGGCTTCTCAAACGCCAACAGCCACTCCTCAACCAGTTTCTCATACGCTAACATCCACTCCTCAGCCGGTTTCTCATATGCCAACATCCACTCCTCCACCGGCCTTCACGTCGTATGTCGGCAAGTGGGAAGTCCATGGCTCACTGCTTTCTATCGATGCTAACCACACTGGCCTTGAGCAGTGGAATGTTGGGCCGTGCTCTACGTCTACGACTAACGTACAGATGTGTAATGGCAATGCCAAAATAACGTTTACAGAGAATGCTACTGGCAGCATCAAGGGAACGATCCAGTCCGTCAACTATCGCCAATGGAATGGTGGCCCTGCACCCACTGGATTTCAGCCCGATTCTGCTGATCCGCGAGCAGGGGATACCTTCCAGCTCCAGCACAGCGGAGCACACCTGCTTTACACAACCTGGTTTGGTGCGAAACTGAGTTCTCTCAACAACAATAATCGCTACTGGTGCGATGCATACGCCTTAAAATCCGCATGGAAGCAGTGCGGCGCGTAGCCAGAAGCGAAAAACGCTGCGGCCCTGCTCGAAGCGATCGGGGGCAACCTGGAAATCTGGGTCTGGCACACTCCTGGTGAATCAGCTTGCTTACCTCTGTTCACCAGGAGTGTGCCAGACCCATTTTATCGATTCTTCGATCCGTTTGGTGGAGCTAAGTTGATTTGAATAAACCAATCGGGTATACTGCAGTAGAGCTTGATGCGATGGCTCTTGTTTACAGAACACGATTGATGGAGGGCAGTGTGTATTTTTTCGTGAAAACCCAGAATCCCCGACCAGGCTTCCATCTAGATATGACGGACGACGAACGCGCGATCATGCAACGCCATATCACCTATTGGTCGGATAAAGCGACCCAAGGCATCGCCATCGTGTTTGGGCCGGTTATGGACCCGAATGGTGTGTATGGGATTGGGATCTATCAGGTAGAAGATGAGGCGGAAATGCGTGCGCTTCTGCAAGCAGACCCTGCAAATGGCCTCTTACACTACGATCTACTCCCCATGGCACGTGCGATTGTCGGCACGACCTTCAAGCAATGACCGATCATTGTATGATTTGATATGGGTTTCAGTTTTGGCACGCTCTTGTTGAATGATGAGCTTATTTCGAAGAAACCTTTGTCTCTTCGTCGGCGAATTCCAGTTCCGACTCAGGTTCTGGACGGGGCAGGCGGACGAGGGCGACGAGGAACATGATGAGAATGATCACGTGCAGCGCGGTACACCAGGCACATAGGGAATGCAGCAGCACCAACTCTACATAAACCAGGTAGAGGGCGGTGAAGATACCCAGCAGGAACCAGGCAAATTCAGCGACACGGACCCAGTAGTGTTCCGGGAGTAGACGCAGGCCGGCAATCGCCAGGGCCGCGCTGACTACACACCAGGCGAGGCCGGGGATGGTGATCGGGATCGTCGTGCCGGGCACAAAAGAATAGGGGCTTGAGACGACACGAGTGCAATCAATGAAGCCGGTGGTGGAA
>JALYVR010000187.1 GCA_030853145.1 Chloroflexota bacterium
GTACCGATGTGCTATACTAGCTTGCGCATAGGACCGCACTCTATTCACCCGGTGTATCCCATAGCAAACAGTAAAGAAGGCGTCATGGCATTTGAAGGACCGCCCGATGGTGATATTCGCGCGACACTAGCACTCAGCCCGGATGAGGCCGCGACCGGTACTATCCGCACAATTACCCTGCCTGGAGGCCGCCAGATCCAGGTGCCGATACCGGCAGGCATTCGTAGCGGACAGGAGTTGCGCGTGGAGGGTCAGGGCGTGCCGTCTTCTTACACGCAGCGACCAGGGGACCTGATTCTTGCGATTGCGGTCGCCTTGCCGGGAGAGGTCGCCAGCCAGGCGCAGGCGTATCCCCAAATGGGTACAGATATGCCGACATATATGACGCCGCCCCCCACCAGTGGAGCGCCTCCTCCCGGCGCCCTCTACCCACCGTATCAGCCGGGAGGTGCTCCAAACGCGAACAGCGGCAACCAGCCTTCCGGGGCGCCAATATATGTGTATCCGCAACCAGGACCCCCGGCCTATACACAGTATCCTCAAGCACCGGCACAGCCAGGCTACGGGCAGCCTCCACAAGCAATATCACAACAACATGCCCGCCCTAAGAACACGTTTATCGTGTTAAGCATCCTGGCCCTCGTGATTATCATCGGCAGCGCGCTGCTTGTATACGCGGCCGTCATCAGGCCAGGCCAGCTCAATGCGCAGGCCACCAGCACTGCCCAGACGCAGGCACAGCAGACGGCACAGGTCAACGCCTCCAATACAGCGCAAACCAACGCTACCAGACAGGCGATAGCCAACACCACCGCCACCGCGCAAAGCGTGTCGAACGCCAACGCCACCGGGACCGTTACCACGCTGCAAAGCATTTATACAACCGCCACAAGCGGGACACCGGCGCTCAATGACCCCCTGAGAGGGCCAGATAGCAACAACTGGCAGCTTAGCAATTCAGGCTCAGGCGGAGACTGTACATTCACGGGCGGAACCTTTCATGTTATCCAGACAAAGCTGCCCTACTTCTTCTATTGCACTGCCCAGGCCAGGACTTTTAGCAACTTCGCCTTCCAGGTGCAGATGACGATCACGCGCGGGGATACCGGGGGAGTCGTTTTTCGCGCCGATGGCGCGAAAGTCAAGTTCTATTATCTGAGCATTAGTCAAGATGGCATCTATCGTCTCTACCTCTATGTTGATAGGACCAGCACGCATGCTCAGACGCTGCTCACCGGAGCCATTACAGCGATTCATACGGGCCTCAACCAGGCAAACCTGGTTACGGTGATTGCCCGTAACAGCAGCCTCTACTTTTACATAAATAAGCAATACGTGAATAGTATCAGCGATAGCACATATACATCTGGCCAGATCGGTTTCGCCGCGGAAGCCCGTACGCAATCGACAGAGGTTGCATTTAGCCAGGCACAGGTATGGACACTTTAGGAGGTCTCATTATGCGCTGCAATTCATGTCAGGCGCCGTTACCGCCTGGAACCGCGACCTGTCCTACCTGTGGAGCAGCCACACCCTACAATGCGACGCCATCTGAAGCGCCTCTACCCTCCACGCCTGGGCCAGCGCCGCTCTATAACGCCGGCGCAGAGCCAACGTCCGGTTCTCAGTATGATACTTTCACGGAGGCAGGCACGTCTCCTGCCAGTTCGCAGCCGCCGGTACCCCCGTGGGAGTTCCCTTATAGCACGGACGCAAACCAGTCATCACCCGCGACGCCTCAGCAGTTTCCCTATAGCGCGGGCGCAAACCAGCCGCCACCATCGCCCTATCCCGGCCAGTATCAGGCGCCTTTTATACAACCCCGACCACCTGCGCGGGCGCGACGTGGCTTCAGCGCTACGACGATCCTGCTCGTGGTCCTGGCTCTACTCATACTGCTCAGCGGGCTTGGGCTCGTCTTTTACGCAACCGTCTACCATCCCACCCAGTTGAAGGCGCAGGCGACCGCAACCGTCTCGGCGCTGTTTACCGCCGATACCAGGAGTACCGCCATCGCGAACACCCAGGCAACCGGCACCGCGCAGGCGTATACAAACGCCACAGCCACCGCGCAGGCCCAGGCCACAGTAGCTGCACAGGCCACGACCACCGCGCTCGACGCGATCTACACTCAGGCAACCAGCAGCCGACCCGCGCTCGACGATCCACTGGCCGGCCAGGATGGCAATAACTGGGATCAGGGCCAGGCGACCGGCGGTGAAGGATGCTTCTTTGCGGGCGGCGCCCTGCACGTCAGCATCCAGTCAAGCAACTCCTACCTCCCCTGTATGGCGAACGCCACAAACTTTCGCAACTTCGCCTTTCAAGTACAGGCGAAAATACTCACCGGCGATCAAGCAGGACTCATTTTTCGCGGCAACAATAGCACCAACAAATTCTATCTCGTTGATATAGGTCGTGATGGCTCGTGCTCGCTTTTGTTTACACAGAACAATGGGCATAGCATGGTACTGGCTGAAACACCGACCACCGTTGTCAAGACAGGCCTGAATCAGGTAAACCTGATCACCGTGATCGCCCGTGGCAGTACTATGTCGATATATATCAATAAGCAGTTTGTCCTCACCACCTCCGATAGCACATATGCATCCGGGCAGATCGGCGTCTTCGCGGCCGACGGTACCCGTCCTACAGAGGCCATCTTTACACACGCGCAGGTATGGGCTTTATAGGGAAATATCTATTGGCATACACGCAAAAGCATGTTATGCTAATTCAGCTTTGTTGAAAAATTTTACCCACAGATACTCACCAGGAGGACTTATTATGGAATGTCGATCATGTCACGCTACACTCCCTCCCGGAACAGCGACATGTCCCGTGTGTGGCACAGCCACACCTTACAACATATCCAGCGCATCTCCCAATAGCTCTGGAGCTGACGAGACCCTTATCAGCCACCCCGGCCAGGAATCGTTCCCAGAGTTGCCTGCGCAACAGCCACAGCAGGTCTCAGGACCAGCACAGGAGTCAGCCCCGCCTACAACAGGGGACGAGCCGACATTGCGCGCATCTTCTCTGCCCTGGTATGCTCAGCAGCCCCCCGCCGCCAACCCGCCGGCCCAACCAGCCTACGAGGAAACAGCGGCCCAATCGCAGCCGGTTCCTGGCGGACCAACGTCACAGCCGCCAGTTCAATCCTGGCAAGCACGACCGTCCGCCACAGTTCCCTTTGGCAATGCTCCAGATCAACCAGACTACCGGCAACAACCACCGTTTGGCAGTTCTCCCGCTCAGCCTGCTTATGGACAACCGCCTCAGCAGCAAACTCCGGCTCAATCAGCCTATAGCAAGCGACAGGCGCAGTCGTTCGGGGCGCCGCAACCGGTGCAGCCCCCTTTCGAGGCGCCGCGACCTCGATATGCCCAGTCTGAGTCTTTTGGAGATGTACCGGCTCGGCCCTCTCCCTATTTTGACCAGCAATCGGCGCCGCCTTTTGGCGTGTCGCCCCAGCAGCCGGCGCCCTTCGGCCAGCCGCAATCTCAAATCCATATTGGAGCGCCACAGCAGCCAGGCTATCCCGGCACGCCGGTACAACCCCAGCCATTCCCAGGACAGCTTCAACCCCGGCGTACTCGTCGCATGAGCCGCGCAAGTATCCTACTCGCCGCCCTGGCCGCAGTAGTGATCCTACTTGGGGGATGCCTGGCGCTCTATGGTGGCGTGATACGCCCAAACCAGTTGCACGCACAGGCAACCTCCACGGCCCAGGCCATCCAGGCAACGCAGGTCCAGAACACAGCAGTAGCGCAGCGGCATGCCAACGCAACCGCTACCAGCGTGGCGCAGGTCACGGCCACCGCCCAGGCACTGGCAAATGACCCACAGGCCCTCTATACCTTCGCAACGAGCACAACACCGGTGCTGAACGACCCGTTAAATGCGCAGAGCAACAATGGCTGGTCTACCAACAAAAATACGGATGGCAGCGGGTGTGCCTTTACAGGCAACGCGCTTCACGTCACGACAACCGCAGGCACGCGAGGGTCAGACTGTTTAGCCCAGACCACTACTTTCGGCAACTTCGCCTACCAGGTGCAGATGTCTATCGCGAAAGGCGATGATGGCGGCGTGGTATTCCGCCTGGACACCAGCGCGTCAAAACTCTACTTCTTCGCCATCGGCAGTGATGGCTCCTATCTGCTGGTAGCAAGCGGCGCTGGCGGCCAGAAACTTCTGGCCGGCGGCAACAGCTCGTTCATCAATAACGGCGTCAATCAATCCAATACCCTGACCATTATTACCCGCGGCACAGCGATTGACGTGTATGTCAACAAACAGTTCGTCACCAAGGTCGATGATAATAGTTCCAGTTCCGGGCTGATCGGAGTGTTCGCCAGCAATACACAAAGCACGACGACAGACGCGGCCTTCACCAATGCGCAGGTATGGAAATTGTAGTCCCTAGCCGGGAGATAGCGTTTATGCAGCACCGGTTCTCTATAACAATGGTCCTCCTGCTCGCTGCTCTAGCGGCATGTATGATCGTGGGAAGTGGTCTGTTGTATTACACGCAGGTCTTCCGGCCCGCACAGATGCTGGCGCAGGCTACCACGGCCACACACGCCGCAGCGACCGGCCGGGCACAGGCTACGGCCAGCAGGCAGGCCATAACGCCGCAAATGATCTACCAGCAGGCCACCCACGGCACGCCAGCGCTCAACGACCCTTTGAGCAGCCGTGAAAGCAGCTACTGGCGCGCATTGCAAGGGGGCAATGGAAGCTGTGCATTCGCAGGCAGCACGTACCATGTGCTGTCCTCCAGGCAGAACAGCTTTTTCTTCTGTGCCGCCTGGCCCGTTTTCAATAATTTCGCATACCAGGTGCAGATGACTATTATCAAAGGCAATGGCGGCGGCATCATCTTTCGCGCGAACCCGCTTGCATCAACGTGTTATCTCTTTACTGTGAGCCAGGATGGACACTACACACTCAACCTGTTTGCCGATAACAACCCCGATCACGTTCAATCTCTCACAGGGAACGATAGTCCAGTCATCCATAGCGGGCTGAATCAAAGCAATGTGCTTACGGTAATCGTGCGTGGAGGCTCGATCTACCTCTACATCAATACACAGTATATCGCGACCGTCAGCGATAACACGTTTACCACAGGCAGTGTCGGCGTGGCCGCTGTCGATTATAGCCAGCCGACCGAGGTGACTTTTAGCCATGCGCAGGTGTGGAGTTTATGAAAGACGCTGAAACAGCCATATATGTAAGGAGAACATAGCTATGCAGTGCAATATGTGCGGTGCCACCCTGCCAGCAGGAGCAGTGACCTGCCCTTCTTGCGGCGCGAACGCGCCCTCGTATATCTCTGGCTCAACACCCTACACCCTTCCGTCTGGGTCTGGACCATATCCGAACTACGGATCTTTCCAGGAAGCAGGCGCCGCTCCCGATCCAGCATCACAGCCACCCGCGTCCAACCCCTATCTCTATAGCGGGCAGGCTTATACGGTGCCGCCACCGACACCTACGCCGCCAGCGCCCTACAGCAATCAACCATATACACCGATGGCGCCACCAACACAATCATTCCCCACGCAACAGCCACCTCAGAGACGAGCCAGGGGTGCGGCGCCACTCATCTTTTTGCTCGCGCTCCTGCTTATTGCAGCCGGCGCGCTTGTCTATTACACAACTGTCAGTACGCCCGCGCAACTGAATGCCCAGGCCACCGCTATCGCGCAGAAATTCAGCAACAACGAGACGCGCACAGCCAGTACAACACCGCAGGGTCTCTACGACTCGACCACCAAAAGTCGTCCCCAACTCAACGACCCGCTGAACAACGGGAGCAACAGCACCTGGCTCACACAAACCACGTCCGACCACGGATGTAACTTCAACAACGGCGCATATCACGTTACGGAAGCAACTAATGGTCATTTTTACTACTGCACAGGCGGGAACCGTTGTAACAATTGTCTCTTTCAAATACAGATGACCATCGTCTCAGGTGACGCGGGAGGTATTATGCTGCGCGTCAATCGAGACACGTCACAGTTCTACCGCTTCGGCGTTTACACGGACGGGTCGTACAGGCTTTACAAGTATGTCGATAATACAGGGACCAATGCGCAAATGCTGCTCGGTGGCAGCTCCCCCATTATTCCCACAACCCCAAACCAACCCATCCTTATCGCAGCCGTGGCTAACGGCAATAACCTGTACATGTATGTCAACAAGCACTACATTGGCAACGCAAGCGATAGTTCCTTTAGCAACGGTGAGCCAGGTCTCTTCGCAACCGATCTAACCGCACCGGCGAATGTCGCTTTTAGCAATGCACAGGAGTGGAATCTGTAAGAAATCTGGATGTTGTAAGATATAGCCAAAAAGAGGTTTTTCCGGTTCATGAGGGAGCAGCATATAATGGAAGGCGGGCAAGAGTCCCCCCAGTTCGACAAGACCACCTCCGCTGAACAGACCACGCCTGTTCAGCAGCCGCTGCATAGCGCGCCCGCCAATGGTGCGGACGCAGGGGCGCCGGCAGCGGCCACAGCTACCGAGACCACGCTTGCTGAACAGCCGGACGACACAGTTTCTTCCGGTGAACCAACCCTCCCGCTCAAGCCTGCCTGGCCCCCGGCGCATGAGACCTTTCAGCGCCGTGAGACGCTTTCCACTGGATCGGTTATCCTGCTCAGCATATTAGCGGCCCTGTTGATCGCCGGCAGCCTGGGCCTGTTTTTTTACCTGACCATCGCACAGTACAGCGCAGTGCTGCATACACAGTATGCCGCCACCGCCAGAGCCCATACTACGGCCCAGGCTCAGCTTCAGGCGACAGCAAACATCGTGGCCACTACGCAAACCCACATCAACGCCACAGCTACCGCCCAAAGCAATAGCACAGTCTCGGCCACCGCACAGGCCAATCTCGTAACAGCCACAGCCAGCACACTGAACAACACGCTCACGCAAGTAACCGGTGGAACCCCGGCGTTCAATGACTCGCTCAGCGACAATACCGGTAATAATCATTGGGACGAGGGCATGCCGGTGGTGGGAACGGGCTGCGCATTTACGGGAGGCAATTATCATGCCAGCGCCGGACGACAGGGCTATCTCCAACCCTGCATCGCCCGCTCAACCAGCTTTAGCAATTTTGTCTACCAGGTGCAGCTCACTATCGACAAGGGCGACCAGGGCGGCATCCTCTTCCGGGGCGATGGCTCCCAGGGCGCATACTATATCTTTCGCATCGGCACTAACGGTTCCTATGCCCTGGATATCTACACCGGCAGCGCGCAGGGCACAACCCTGAACAGCGGCTTTAACGCGGCCATCTCCATCGGCCCAAATCAGTCCAATACGCTCGCGGTCATCGCCCAGAACAACACCATCGACCTGTACGCCAACCAGCAATACATCGCCGCGATCAGCGATAGCACCCTGAGTTCCGGCCAGATCGGCGTCGTCGCCCTCGACTACACCCTGCCAACCGAGGTAGAGTTCAGCAACGCGCAGGTGTGGAAACTGTGAACCTATTGACAAACGTTCCAGGCGCTGCTATGCTGGTCACAACAACATACACTACCAGAGGCAATGAGCAGGACAAGTACCTCTTGTCGCGTCCAGAGAGCTGCGGGACGGTGCGACGCAGTACGTGGCCAGGAGCGAAATCCACCTGTGAGCCTGCGCGCTAAGCGCCAACGGCCGCCCCCGTTACCGGGCTGCAATGAGGTCAATCTCCTCTGTTCGCATGCATTCTCTGGCTCATTCGGCGAACGAGATTGAATAAATCAAGGTGGCACCACGACTTACGCGTATTCAGCGTCGTCGTCCTTTACAGTATGGACGACGGCGCTTTTTTTTATTGTTTCCAGTATGCAGGCACAGGCATGCGCCAGGAGTAAAAACGCTATGTTAGATCTCGCATTTATTCGTAATCACGCGGATATCGTCAAAGAGGCGGCGCGCGTCAAGAACAATACGCTCGACATCGATCACCTGCTGGAGGTTGACCGGCAGGCACTCACGCTGCAACACCAGGTGGAGGAGATGCGCGCGCAGCAGAAGCAGCTCTCGAAGCGCGTGCAGCAGGCGGGCAAGGACAAAGACCTGCGCGACACGCTCATCATCGAGGGCAAGCAGCTTTCGGAGCAGATCAAGGAGATGGAGCCGCGGCTGAGCGCCCTGACAGAGGAGCGGCAGCAGTTACTCTATCTCGTACC
>JALYVR010000859.1 GCA_030853145.1 Chloroflexota bacterium
CCGAACCCCGGCAGGGACGCTCCGCTCCCTGCACCCTCGTTTTTTGAAGGGGTGTTTCAAAAATTCGGGGTAACTCATGTCAAGAGAGCACAAATTCTATCAGTCCTGACGCCTTTCAGGCTATACTTTGCCGGCGGCCGGGGAAGAAACGGGTATAACAAGAGATAACCCGGTGAAGGCAAGAGGCCCAATCCTGCGCTCTCCTGTTTCCCCACCGGGTCTCCTATTTCGTATCAACCAATGGCTTGTCAACCGGGCCTCTACCTCATATCGCGACCCTTAATTCTCGTCGCCAGGCTGCTGCAAGGGCTTCATGACTTCGGGTGTCTCCCCGGTTGAGGGATGGATCGAGGACTTGACACGCAAATAGAGTGCCATCAGGCCGCCAAACCACAGGCCGCCGTAGAGGTAGCCCGCCGCCACATCGCTCGGCCAGTGCGCCCCCAGGTAGACACGCGAGGGTCCGATGAGGCCAATTAACCCACTACAGGCAGCGATTATCGTATTGCGCAGTCGCCCTGAGGGCCAATTCGTTGCCAGGAAATAGATCAGCAGCCCGAAGAAGTTTGTATAATGCATGACGTGGCCGCTGGGAAAGCTCGGCTCGTTGATGACCCGCACAACACTCACCAGTTCCTGCGTGGGGCGAGGGCGTTTAATCAAGCGCTTCACTAGCCAGTTGAGTATATTGGAAGAGCTGGACAGCAGGACAAAAATAGCCTCCAGGCGGAAGCGCAGCGCCCAGAATATGCCGGCGACGCCAAGTGTGGTGGGGACCGCGATCTTCGGGAAGCCGATCTCCGAGATGGCAAGCATGAAGCGCCGGAACCAGGTGTTGCGTCTCCCTTGCAGGAGCTGCGTGATCCCCATATCGCCGGGGAAGAATTGCGTGCGCCGCGCAATGAATGAGAACAAGACCGCGCCGGAAAGGATCCAGGCATAGAAAGCCAGGATGATAGTTCCGCGTGAAACGGCATGACGACCAGAGACAGATGTCTCAGCCGCTACGCGCTGTACCTCCTGGACGACTGGCTTGACGCTCTGTTCAACCGTAGTAGCAATCTGTGGTAGCGGATTAGCGGGCGGCAGATTTGCCGCCGGTTCTCTATCTCCGGGTGCTGGCTGGCCTATCTTACTCGACATAGAAACGTCCTTTCTGTGTGGACCTGTTTTATAGTGTATGAACCACTCTTGATGAGCAGTGTATCATTATTTTCGCGCCCCTTGCTGGTCAGGCATAGATGCTCTATACGGCACCCGCTCATCCTCAGTTGCAACAACCCCAGGCACGAGCACACGCAACGCGCCCGGCATAATACTGACCTGCGCCGGCGTCTGCCCGATAACCACACCATCCGCCTGAATCACTACCGGATGGGAGGCGGTAATGCTCAGCGAGGTGATACGCTGGGCGGTAATCTTGGGCTGGAGGACACGCCGGCCCTGACTGATGGAGATAGCATGCTTGAAGTATTCAAGCTTGCTGAAATTTCGATAGACCAGTACGTCCAGCAAGCCATCATCGACCCTGGCGTCGGGTGCGGCGCGCAGGTGCGCTCCATACAAGGGGGTATTGCAGACGGTGACCTGGATCGCATGATACGGCCGCCGCTTGCCTTTGTTGAAAGAGACACGCACCATCGGCGGCCTGAACGTGAACAACGTAAGCAGCCCTGTCACCGCGCCCCGGATGGTCAAGAGCAGTCCCGGACGCTTGATATCTTCGGCGGGCGTAAAAAGCGCCGCCTCCAGGCCGATACCTGCGACCTCCAGGAAGGGCTGTCCATTGATCTGCCCCACATCGAATGGACTCTGCTTGCCCATAGCGATCACGGCACAGGCGCCTTCAATTGTATCAGGGATCTTCAGGCTGTGGGCTAAATTGTTCATGGTACCCACCGGTATGATCCCCAGAGCCGTCGGCATACCGATCAACCCTTTGGCCACGGCATGCACTGTGCCATCTCCCCCGGCGACGATCACCATCTCCGCCCCCTGTGAAGCGAGCCGTTTGGCCACCTCCTGCCCACTATCTTCCGGCGTCGTATGATACACCTCTACCT
>JALYVR010000860.1 GCA_030853145.1 Chloroflexota bacterium
GGCCTGTGGAGGATCGTTATTGCTAAAGGCATCGTAGGCCGCCACCGAGAGCACGCGTGTCACGCCGCTGGGATCGCCCACCAGCACAGCGCTTGGGAAGACGCCGAAGTTGGCGACGAAGTTCAGGCAAAAGGCCACGATGATACCCGGTAGCGTCAGGGGAAAGATCACGCGCCAGAAGGTCTGCCAGGTGTTCGCGCCCAGCATGCGACTGGCCCGCTCCTGGTCCGGGTCGATGGCCGACATGTAGCCCACCACGAGCAGGAACACAAAGGGGAAGCCCTGGATAAACAGCGCGATCTCAACGCCCAGCACGTTGTGGAGCAACGGCAGCGGACCCTGGAGAATATGCGCCGAGATCAAGACCTGATTGAACCAGCCAAGCGGCCCGAAGTAGCGCTCCATGGCCTGCGCGACCATCACCGTACCCAACGTAATGGGCAGAATCAGCAGGATGTTGATAAGGCGCTCAAATCTGATGCCGCGCCGCATAAAGTACGCCAGTGGAATGCTCACCGCTACTGTGAAGAGAGTCACAGGCAGCGCCACCTGGAAGGTAATCAGGATCGTGCTGACCTGGCTGCTATCGCCGAAGAACTGGAGGTAGTTATCCAGGGTCAGGGCGGTGCCCTTGGCATTCTGTAAGCTGACGACAAAGCCGAAGATAAAGGGAAAGATGAACAGAAGCATCACAAAGACAAATGCCGGCAGCGAGAGCAGCAGCGCGTTCCAGTCCACGCGCAGGCGGCGGGCGGGCCGGCTCTCTACTGGCACAGTAGCCATAGCGCTTACCCCCTTCCTTCCAGCACGGGTTCCGTGGCAGCAGCGGAGTCCACGACGCCCGGTTGTCCCTGGTTATCGGCGGGGAACAACAGGAAGCGATCCGGGTGAACGCTGAAATCCAGAAGCGTGCCGCTTTCGGGCGCGCGCTGGCTCTGCACCAGCAACTGCGTCTCCTCCGCGCCCTCCAGGTGGACAAGGGACTCAAACGACTTGCCCATATATTCCACCAGTTGCACACGGCCGCGCAACGTATTAAGAGGCGCCTCCAGATCGGCTTGCGTCTCATCGGGCCTGAAGCAGGCCAGTACTGAATTGCCGTGCTGCCAGCCCTCGCTGCCCTCTACAGTAGAGGTAGCCCGCAGCTTCACCCCGCTCGCGGTCTGCACCACGAAATAGTGATCCTCGCGCCCGACAATCTCCACGGGCAGGCGGTTGTTATAGCCCATGAACGAGGCGACGTAGAGACTTCTGGGACGGGTATAGATTTCCTGCGGCGGCCCCTTTTGCTCGATATAGCCCTGGCGCATCACGACCACGAGATCTGAAAGGGACATGGCCTCGGCTTGATCGTGCGTGACATAGAGCGTAGTGAGGTTGAGTTGGTCGTGCAGGCGTTTGATTTCGATGCGCATCTCGTTGCGCAGGTTGGTATCCAGGTTCGACAGGGGCTCATCGAGCAGCAACAGGCTCGGCTCAAGCACAACCGTGCGCGCGAGAGCCAGGCGCTGCTGCTGTCCACCGCTCAGTTGGGCTGGGTAACGCTTCTCGAAGGCATCGAGATGCACCAGGGCGAGCGCGCGGCGCACGCGCCGTTCGCGCTCGGACCTTGGTACGCGGCGTATCTCCAGGCCGTAACTGACATTGCGGAAGACGGTAAGATGCGGGAAGAGGGCGTAGTTCTGGAACACCATGCCAAAACCACGCCGTTCGGCCGGCAACTGCTGGATGGGCCTGGCGTTGAGGATGATCTCGCCCTCGCTCAACTCTAACAGGCCCGCCAGGCAGTTCAATGCCGTTGTCTTCCCACAACCACTCGGCCCCAGGAGCGTTACAAAGGTGCCACCTGCGATCTCCAGGGTAAAGCGGTCAAGAGCGGTTGTGGCTCCGAAACGCCGGGTGACCCCTTTCAATTGCAGCTTTTCTATCGGCTCCATAGCGCCTTCCTTTTTGTGTATAGTAAAAACGTTATGACTTGACTTTCGAGCCTCCAATATCGTGGTCCCACATATCGAAGGCCGTATTCAAGTTATCGGCGGACAACGGCAGCATGATCG
>JALYVR010000188.1 GCA_030853145.1 Chloroflexota bacterium
GAATACGGGCGTTTCCCTCGTCGGCATATGAAGAGGGTCAAACTACTAGTCAGCCGCGGCTTCTGCCGCGGCTTTATGCCCGTTGCTGGATTCCAACACGCTTGCTGGTTTAGATGCAGGTGTGCCTTCACCGCGAATGAATGCCTCGGTCATATCGCGCGCGAGGTCATCGTGATGCTGGATGGGCGGGGACTTCATCAGGTAGGCGCTGGGGCCTTCCAGTGTGCCGCTGATGCCGCGATCGAGCGCGAGCTTGACCATGCGCACGGCATCGATCACCACGCCGGCCGAGTTGGGCGAATCCCACACTTCGAGCTTCATTTCGACGTTCAGCGGCACATCGCCGAACGTGCGCCCCTCCAGGCGGATGAAGGCCCATTTGCGGTCGGTGAGCCAGGCCACGTAGTCAGAGGGACCGATATGCACGTTGTCAGCTCCCAGATCGTAGTCAAGCTGGCTGGTGACAGCGTTGGTCTTGCTGATCTTCTTTGACTCCAGACGATCGCGCTCCAACATGTTATAGAAGTCGGTATTGCCGCCGACATTGAGCTGCATCGTGCGCTCCAGGCGCACGCCGCGCTCGCGGAAGAGACGCGTCAGCATGCGGTGAACGATGGTCGCGCCCACCTGACTCTTGATATCGTCACCGATCATCGGCAGACCCATCTCTTTGAAGCGCTCCTGCCAGTACGGCTCGCGAGCGATAAAGACGGGGATGCAGTTCACGAAACCTACTCCCGCCTGGAGTATCTGCTCGACATACCACTTGGTGGCCGTCTCGGAGCCAACAGGCAGGTAGTTGATGACTACATCGGTGCCGGTATCCTTCAGAATCTTCACCACGTCGCTGGTTGGCCCTGGCGCTTTGGTGATCACCTGCGAGAGATATTTGCCTAGCCCGTCATGCGTCATACCCCGGTGGACCTGTGCTCCCAGTTTGGGGACATCAGCAAAGCGATAGGTGTTGTTTGGCGCCGCGTAGATGGCCTCTCCGATATCCTTGCCCACCTTATTCTGGTCGATGTCGAAGGCCGCCGAGAACTCGATATCGCTGATGTGGTACCCACCCAGGTTTACATGCATCAGCCCTGGCACAAAATCGTCAGGGTTGGCATTGTGGTAGTAGTGTACCCCCTGCACGAGTGAACTGGCGCAGTTTCCCACACCGACTATGGCCACACGTATTTTCTTACTCTTTGTCATGGTTAGCCCTTTCCTCACTTGGTTTATGGTCGCCTTTCACAGGCTCGCTCACCTTCGCCATATCTTACATCGTAGGTGCTTTGTCTGCACATACTATATCCTTATTTCAGCCTGATTGCTATAGAACTGCTGACATAAGAACAGTGACCTATTTAACAGTGGCGTGACGGCCACGTTTTTGCTGCTTTTAGTATAATGTGACTGATGTTGCTTTTCACGGCAAGGTAGCCCATTTGGGTGGCTTCTGATCCGGGAAATGGCAACAACCGTTACATGTCATATAACTAAAAAGCCATCGGCGCACGGCACTTGCTGCTGTTGTGCCGTGTATGTGTATACACAACGAAGTCGTGTAAAAACATTCTGAAAGGTATGTACTTCATGAGTCGGCGAAAAAAAGTCCTGGTGATTGGACTGGACTGTGCCGCGCCGGAACTGGTTTTTGACCAGTGGCGCGACGAATTGCCGAATTTCAAGCGGGTCATGGATGATGGCGTATGGGGCAAGCTGGAGAGCTGTATCCCGGCGATTACCGTGCCTGCCTGGAGTTCGATGATGTCCAGTAAAGATCCGGGCACACTGGGCTTCTATGGGTTTCGCAATCGCGGTGACCACTCTTATGAGAAGCATGTGCTGGCAAATTCCAGCTCTGTGAAGACCGACCGCGTCTGGGACGTGCTCTCGCGCGCCGGCAAGAAGGTCATCACCGTTGGTGTCCCGCAAACCTATCCGCCCAAACCTGTGAACGGCATTCAGGTTGGCTGCTTTCTCTCGCCTTCGACCACCAATCCCGCGCGGCCCTATACCTATCCGGCCTCCGCGATGCAGGAGATCGAGTCGCTAGTCGGCGAATACCTGGTCGATGTCCCTAACTTCCGTACGGATGATAAAGACTTCTTGCTGCGGCAGATCTATACCATGACCGAGAAGCGCTTTAAGCTCGTCAAGAAGTGGATCGCTGAAAAGGACTGGGATTTCTTTATGTTTGTAGAGATGGGTACCGACCGCATTCATCATGGATTGTGGAAGTACCATGACACAACGCATCCCAAGTACGAGGTCCACCCGATCTACAATACGAGTATCCGCGACTATTATCGCTATATTGATAGCGAGATCGGTCAGATCCTGGACCTGGTGGACGACGATACCACCGTCTTTATCGTGTCGGACCACGGCGCGAAAAAGATGGACGGCGGGATCTGCGTCAATGAATGGCTGATCAGGGAAGGCTATCTTACGCTCAAGTCGCAGCCCACGACGCTGACGGCTATCGATAGGTGCGAGATCGATTGGAGCAAGACGAAGGTCTGGGGTGACGGCGGCTATTACGCGCGTATCTTCCTCAACGTTGAGGGCCGCGAGCCGCAGGGCATCGTGCCGCCAGGCGAGGTCGAGGCGCTACGCACTGAACTCAAGGCGAAGCTGGAAGCGCTGGTCAACCCGGACGGCGTGAATATCGGCACGGTCGTCTACAAGCCTGAGGAGATCTACCACGAGGTGCGGGGCGTGCCGCCTGATCTGCTGGTCTACTTTGGTGATCTTTTCTGGCGCTCGGTCGGCTCGGTTGGCCATGGCTCGATCTACACCTTCGATAACGATACTGGACCCGATGACTGCAATCACGCGCAGTTTGGCATTGTGATCAAACATGACCCCGATGCGCACGAGGGGCCGGGGGGCCGCGAGTTGCAGCATCTGCAACTGATGGATATGGCGCCCACGATCTTGCAGCAACTGGATGTGGCTGTACCCCCTGATATGCAGGGGAAGGCGTTCTAATTCTGTAGGGCCCTTAAGGTTCATTGCACGGATATCGGGGCGCTTCCCCCTGCCACACGGATGCGGCTTGCCGCATCCCTACGCGGAAGAGGGCCGGGTCTCTCTATGGACCTGACCTACGCATATCATAAGTAACTTAGAAAATGAGGACTGAGGAATACATGTCAACACAAGGTTTTACTCTCTGGTTCACCGGCCTTTCTGGTGCCGGGAAGAGTACTCTGTCTGAGATCATTGAGCAGCGCCTGAAAGCGCGCGGTCTCAGGGTTGAGGTCCTGGATGGCGATATTGTGCGCACGTACCTGAGCAAGGGTCTGGGCTTTAGCCGCGAAGACCGCGATACCAACATCAAGCGCATTGCCTTTGTCTGCAACTTGCTTACCCGCAACGGCGTCGCCTGTATCTCTGCCGCCATCTCTCCGTACCGCGAGACACGCGCCTGGGCGCGTACTCAAATCGGCAACTTCGTCGAGGTCTACGTCAAATGTCCTATCGATGTGTGCCGCCAGCGCGATGTCAAGGGCCTCTATAAACTGGCCGATGAAGGGAAAATCAAAGAGTTTACCGGTGTGAGCGATCCCTACGAAGAGCCGAAGCATCCCGAACTGGTGGTCGAGACCGACAAGGAGACGATTGAGGAGAGCGTGGCTCGTATCCTGGCTAAGCTGGAGGAGCTGGGCTATCTGGAGCCGGAGGCCGCCTCCGAGGATGAAGCGAAGGTCGTCACCGACCGTCTGGCCGCGCTGGGCTATTTGTAGACTTGAAAGAATCAGGACATATAAAGATATGACAGATACGCTTATTGCTCCCCATGGGGGGGAACTGATCATCAATAAAGCCAACGAGGCAGAGAGCGCCGAGTTACAGGAGCGCGCAAAGACGCTGCCAAAGATAACCGTTGGGTCGCGCCAACTGGCTGACCTTGAGATGCTGGCAAACGGGGCCTATAGCCCTCTGAGAGGCTTTATGCGTCGCGCCGACTACCTGGGAGTGGTCAACGGCATGCACCTCGACAATGGCCTGCCCTGGTCGATTCCCATCACCCTCTCGACAAATCAGGAACAGGCGGCTATACTGGAAGAGGGCGCGCAGGTGGCCCTGGTGAATGCGCAGGGCGAGTTGCAGGCCGTGATGACTCTCGAAGAGAAGTATGGCTACGACAAGCAGCTTGAGGCCCGCCAGGTCTATCGCACAACGGAAGAGGCCCATCCTGGTGTCAAACATGTGTACCAGCAGGGCGACGTGCTGCTGGGTGGCCCTGTACGCGTGGTCGCTTTGCAGTTGCAAGCCTTTGCCCAGCAACGCTACACACCCACGCAGTCGCGGCAGCTCTTCACGGAACGTGGCTGGAGGCGCGTTGTAGGTTTCCAGACGCGCAACCCCGTTCACCGGGCGCACGAGTACATCCAGAAATGCGCCCTGGAGACCGTGGATGGCCTGTTCCTGCACCCGCTGGTGGGCGATACCAAGGGCGACGATATTCCCGCCGATGTGCGCATGCGCTGCTACGAAGTGCTGCTGGAGAACTACTACCCAGCCGATCGTGTGATCCTGGGCGTGCTGCCGGCGGCTATGCGCTATGCTGGACCGCGCGAGGCCATCTTCCACGCGTTGATGCGTAAGAACTATGGCTGCTCGCACTTCATCGTCGGGCGCGACCACGCCGGTGTCGGGAACTATTATGGCACGTACGACGCCCAGCACATCTTCGCGGAATTCGATGCGGCCAAACTTGGCATCACGCCGATGTTCTTTGACCATACTTTTTTCTGTCGCGTCTGTGACGCGATGGCGTCATCGAAGACCTGCCCGCATGGGGCCGATCAGCATGTCACCCTGAGCGGCACCAAAGTGCGCCAGATGCTGCAAGCCGGTGAGGTTCCACCGCGCGAGTTCTCGCGTCCAGAGGTGGCCAGGGTGTTGATTGAAGCGATGCGCCAGCCTGTCGCGTAATAAAGAACAGAACTCGGGGAGTGAGAGCATGTTCTCGCCAGAGCCAGAACTGGGTGTGTTCAGCTCCCCAGTGCTTCCTCTATTATCTCAAATGTACCTTTGACATCGGGGTGACAGCTACAGTTCCTCCTTGTCCCGCCTCCGGTGGCCTGCTCACCTGGTGTACCCAGGCAGGCCACCAGCAGGAAGAGAGGGGAGCCAGAGCCGCCACCCCGGTGTTTTTCTTAAGGAGCGACACTATGCTTATAGCCCGGAGTCCTATGCGCATCAGCTTTGGCGGGGGCGGAACTGATCTGGCGGCATACTATGCTAAATACGGCGGTCTGGTAGTCAGCACAGCGATTAATAAATATTTTTATACCGTGATTACAACCGATGATTCTGATGATTTGCAGGTCATCTCAGCGGATTACCGCTCGCTTTTCCGGCATTCTCCCTACAATGATCTTTTCTGGGATGGGGACCTGGCTCTTCCCAAGGCTGTTCTCCATCATTTTGGCATCCGGCGCGGCATCAACCTCTTCGTTGCCAGCGAGGTACCCCCTGGCACTGGCCTGGGTTCGTCCAGCGCGGCGGCGGTGACCCTGGTGCGCGCGATCTCCACCCTGGTGGAGCAACCGATGACCAAGCAGCAGGTCGCGGAACTCGCCTCGTATATCGAGATCTCGAAAATGGGCATGCCCATTGGCAAGCAGGATCAGTATGCCTCGGCCTTTGGCGGCTTGAATAAATATACCTTTACATCAGCAGGTGTGACCGTTGAGCCGCTCAATGTGGCGCTGGATGTGCGTCAGACGTTGGAGCACCGCCTGCTACTCTTCTTCACAGGCAGTTCGCGCGAATCGACCTCGATCTTGAAGCAGCAGCGCGAATCGACGGAAAATCGCGATGAAGCGGTGTTGCAAGCGCTGCACAATATCAAGCAGGTGGCAGTAGATGTGCAGCTCTGCCTGGAGCGCGGCGACCTGGACGAGTTCGCGCGCCTGCTGGATTATGCCTGGCGCGAGAAGCGTCAACTGGCCCCGAACCTCTCGACCGGATTTATTGACGAGTGTTACGCCCTGGCGCTCGCACATGGCGCGAGCGGCGGCAAGATTACCGGCGCTGGCGGTGGCGGGTTCCTGCTGCTCTATTGCCGCGAGGAGGCGCAGAATGCGGTGACCGAGGCGTTAGAGGCGCGCGGCTTGAAACGCATGAATTTCCATTTCGACCAGCAGGGCGCGACGGTGGTGCTCAATGTGGCTAGCTTTAACCGGCTCTGGGTAGAGCCGTACAGCGAGCCGCCATCGCGTTCTCAATCGGTAGAACAATCTATATAGGGAGCAAGTCAGTGGAAGCGATTACGACATATTTTAGCGACCTGGAGCAGATGCTGCGCGCGATCTCTCTCCCGCAGCTTGAGCGGGTTCTGATGTTACTTGAACAGGCCTATCGCGCTGGGCATCGCGTTTTTGTGATGGGAAATGGCGGTAGCGCGGCCACCGCGTCGCATTTCGCGCTCGATCTAGCGAAGAACACGATCATGCCGGGCGCCCCTCGCCTGAAGGCCATTTCGTTGACGGATCACGTCCCGTTAATCACGGCCTGGAGCAACGATACCGCCTATGAGCACGTCTTCGCGGAACAGCTGGCGAATATGATCGAGCCTGGCGATGTGGTGATCGGTATCAGCGCGAGCGGGAACTCGTTGAACGTGATCAATGCCATCATGCTGGCAAAGAAATCACGCGGCGCCACCATCGCCTTGCTGGGTGCCCAGGGTGGCAGAATCAAGGATATCGTGGATGCCTATGTGCTTGCTCCAGGACAGAATATCGAGCAGGAGGAGGATGCGCATATGATTCTGACGCATGTAATCACGCGCCATATGCGCGAGGTGGTGCGAGAGCATGCCCGCAAGCTGACGCTTGCCGGAACAGCGTAATCAAAGGAAACGGTCGCAGGAAGAGAGGCCAGGACGATAACATCCATAGCATTGCCCTTGCCTCTCTCCTTCTGGCTTTTACGCCTTGAAGAACTCGACGGTTCTCTTGATACCCTCTTGCAGGTTCACTTCAGGTTTCCAGCCAAGCACACGCTCCGCCTGACCCGAGTTGAAGTAGGACAGGTAGATATCACCGGGCCGTTTGGGGGCGGGTACTATCTCTGGTTCGTAGCCAGTGATGTCCGCCAGCGCGCGATAGATTTCGTTGACCGAGGCGCCATGTCCTGTCCCGATGCAGAAGATCGCGTTATCGCCGCCACCGCTGAGCGCCAGCATATTGGCGCGGGCCACATCGCCAACATAGACATAATCTTTACGCTGCTCACCGTCCCAGTCGATGCGCACCGGCTGGTGAGAGAGGAAGCGTTTGGCGAAGATAGCGATGACGCCGGCCTCTCCGTTCGGGTCCTGGCGCGGTCCATAGACATTCCCGTAGCGTAGCGCTGTAAAGGTCAGGTTATGGGCCTGCTGCCAGTAGCGCAGATAGTGTTCCGCGACCAGCTTTGTGATGCCGTAGGGAGACTCTGGACGCTGCAGGACATCTTCATCGATGGGGAGGCGCACAGGTGTGCCGTATGTGGCCCCGGACGAGGCAAAAACGATCTTGCGCACGCCCACGCGCGCGCAATTTTGCAGTACGTTCAGCAGACCAAGCACGTTGACGCGCGCGTCCAACTGGGGGTCCTTTGTGGAGATAGCGACGCTATGTTGCGCGGCCTGGTGGCTGACGATCTCTGGCCGCACCTCGTCGAAGATCGCGGCCAGGGCGGTATCATCGGTAATATCGGCGCGGTAGAAACGCGCCTGCGGGTTGATGTTTGCCTCTTTACCGCCCCCCTCTTGCCACAGATTATCTACAATAGCCACAGTATGCCCTGCCGCTATACATTGATCGACAATATGCGAGCCGATGAAGCCTGCTCCACCGGTCACTAGAATGTTCATATAGTCAAAAACCCTTTCCATTCAAATATAAAGGATGCCGCGTGTTGGGTGTATTGGGTCCCTAAGGACACGTATTGGTCGCATCAAGTTCTCCGAAAGATGACCTCTGTTATGATAGCGGAAGATCAGCTCATCGTCAAATGAGCTGATCCAGGGCGGTCTGTAGCTCTTGCGGGTGCGTGAGGACCGGGAAGATGCGCAGTCCCGTTTCCTGGTGCAGGCGATCCAGGACAGCGCGGTCTTGGGGATCGGACATGGCAACGGTGAGCATATTGCGCTCGCGTCCCAGA
>JALYVR010000189.1 GCA_030853145.1 Chloroflexota bacterium
GACCAGTTTAGCCCCGTCTCCTGCCCCATCTCGCTCACCGACTTGCCGCCACTGAAAAGCAGCGCCAGTTGCGGACGATTCTGAATCACGCTACGAAACCAGTTGAGCAGCAGGTGCAGATCGAGAGATTTCGCCTTGCCCACCAGTTCCAGATTCTCAAACTCGTCAAACGAGAGCAGCACGACGCGTCCATGCTGCTCCAGCACATGCTCTGCCTCCTTCAGCCACTCATTGAAGGTATAGTAGACCGCGCCCTCGCTTTCTCGCTGCGCCTCTTGCAAGCGCCCACTCTCTAGAGCCTCAATCTGCATACCGGCGTTCTCCAGCACCTCGCGCATTCTCTCCGCAACGCTGCCCAGGAAGGAGGCGATATTGTAAGTTATTTCAGGGGCCTGGAGGTCGAAGAGAATAGGCAAAAAGTGTCGTTTATCAAGTAAAATAGGTAGCTGCCGCAGCGTGCTGCTCTTGCCCATGCGCCGCTCGCCATTGAGAAAGAAGGTCGGACGATGGCCTCCCCGCCCTAAACCCTGCTCCAGTTGCTGTACCAGATCGCCGCGACCCACGAAGAGGCTGGTGCCTGGCTGCAAAGCCTGCCCCACAATATACGGATTATTAATCTGATCGGTCCTGCGCGGCTCTTGTTGGAGCTTGTCCAGTTCATATTGCGCGGTACTTCCCCAGCGGTCAAGCACATCGATCACGCTTTGCATAGATGGGTCGGCAGAATCCTTCATGTTTTTTAATTTCGTGATCATATGTTCCAGCGCATCATGACGGGCCTGCCACCCAAGAGAGTTGCGATAATGGACGGCATCCAGGCAGACATCATGGGCATGGACAAATAAGTAGTTCAGACCAGATATATTCAATCTGGTCGCCAGAGCCTGTAATGCCGTGATCTGTGGAGGTGCCTCAGAAATATCACGCAGTGTCTTCTGTTGCTCTAGCTCATGAGCAATGCGTTTAACAAACCCCCTGTATAAGCCGGTACGCGCCGCTGTAAGAGGGGAATAGACGCGTGTTTCTGGATATGGGCTGAGCCTGACGGCAGAGCGTACCGGGGGAGGAGGCCGCCGTGGGGCGCCAGGGCGTGCTACCGGAGGCCCCGGCGCGCGCGGAGGAGGCCGCCGTGGGGCGCCAGGGCGTGCTACCGGAGGTCTCGGTGCGCGTGGAGGGGGTCGCCGTGGGGCACCGGGCCGTGCTACCGGGGGCGGAGGATAACGACGTGTGCCGGTGGGCCGCGGCGCGCGCGGATAATCTGGAGGGAGAGGGTTGTATAACTCGTCTTCTGCTTCGCTATCGTGTTCCTGAGCGGGTTCTGTTTCCACCTGAGCGGGTTGCTCGCTTTCAACGAGCGCGATGATCTTGACAGCCTGTTCCATATCTTGCTCGGCGACCAACGCTACGATATTTTCTAGAAGCCTACACCATTCTTGTGAGTCAGATAGATCGAACTTGCTAGCCAGAGCCTGCAAATGGCCGAACTGCTGAATGGTTTCAGGAAGGTCACGCAGTAGCCTCTCATCGGCAGCGAGCTTCAAGAAGCCGCTGCATAAACCATTTTCTATGGCTGTACGCGGGGTCCATGGCCTGCGGTGTACGCGGTATGATCTGGCCTGTGCAATAGGACGTTTATCGCTCGGTTCCGTTGCGACTTCAGATGCCTGCTGACTTTCAACGCGTGCGATAATCTCTACTGCTTGTTCAATATCCTTTTCGATCACCGACTCGATCACATTTTCTAAAAGCGCGAGCCATTGATATGAGTCAGATAGATGCAGTTTGAGGACCGGGGCCTGCAATAGAGTGAAATGCCTGACATATTCGGAGAGATCAACTTCTACCTCTGGATTCCTTCTTTCACGATAGGTAAAAGGCAAATCATTCGCCTGTATCCCAGCTTGTACTCCTATAAAATGCAGCGGTCGTTCGCTTTCAATAAATGTCAGAATGTCTGTGGCTTTTTCGATATTTTCCTTGAAAGCTAGCTTCATCATATAGTTCAGACCATACCAGTTAGCATTAAAATCCTCTAAATCGGGAATGGGCAATATTTCCCATTCATCCCAATAGAGCGAAGAAGCACGCAGGTGGGTGAAGACTTCAGAGGAGTTCTCATCGGCATCCTGGAGATAGTCATCGTCGTCGGCGTCCTGGATATAATAAGAGGAAGAGTAAGGGTAAGCGTAAGCAGGATCGGTCTGCCGGCTAGCGCGTGCGGCGCTGAGCAGCGAAATGAAACTCAGCACCGAGAGTGGCAACTGGCAGTAGCTGATGATGTAACAAAGTGGGAAGAGTACTATGACCCATGCGTTCCCTGATAGATGCCCTGCTATGAAGCCAGGGATCATGCCCGCTAAGAAGATGAGAAGCTTCGTCTTCCTCATCTGGCTAGTACGGGCTGTCCGTCTATATATCACGATCAGGGTAAGGCCCCAGGCGATAGCTGTGACGATAGCAGGCGTGTTGGCCAGCGCGCTCGTCGTCACTGCCAGTGGCTGGAAATTCCCCAGCATCGTGCCGATAACGATGCCACTCCCCATTCCCGCACCCCAACGTGCTAGCGGGTGGTCTGCGTGGCTCAGGACCAGGCCCGCTACTATTCCCGCCAGGCTCCCTATGGTAATGGCCCACCAGATGGGCCATGTGAGCCGCTGCGGATCTATAAGAGAAATGGCGGTGCTTGCCACGAGGGCTAGAACGCTTACTACGATACACCATATGACTATGCTACCTATGCTTCTGCTTTGCTTTGGCTCAAGATCGGGCGTGGCTCCTTCTATAGCATAGAGGAGAGAGATGCCAATAAGTTCTTGAAAGAAGGTATACCATTGTGTAAAGCCCTCAAGCTCTGAGGGAAGATCTTCTAAATATCTCTTGTTCTCGGCGAACTTTTTCGCTGTAATCGTGCCGATACTCTTCACGACGCCTCCCCCCAGGGCAACGCCGCCGATGGTTATCAGCAAGATGGCCAGCCAGGCAGACCAGGAGATAGCCGCCCACATGCCCAGCCAGATGCCAAACCACATGCCCCCTGGAATCCCCACTGGCCGATTCATCCCAGCATCCCAGATGATGCCGACCACAATGCCTGAAAGCAGGCCGATGGCTGTCTCAAGCAACAGCAAGAAGTCGAAGTGAAAATGACCGCTGATAGCCATGCCTATCAAGGCAAATAATAAGCTCACAGGGTAAGAAACGAGGAACATCGGCAGCAAGAGCCTGCGCAGGAGTCTCAGGCGCGTAGCCCTATCTTTTATCTCCACTGCATTCATAAAGGCATTGATCTTGAAAAAATAACGCTGCAGCCAGCTAAAAGGCTCGCTCACGATAAAATGCCAGCTATGTTGCAACAGCTTCATGTTACAGCCCTACTTCCCGGTATTTCTCCTCTAACCGTCTCTCGAAATCATGCCAGTAAGCCGGGTCGGCCGGCCGGTAGAAATCGCGATCCTCCTGTTGCGCGAGCGTCTTATCTTCTAATAGCAGTGTCCCTACCAGTTGCAGGCGTACCGGCGACCACCATTGCTCCTCAACTTGCCCGTAAGCCAGCAGTCTCTCACACTCCTGATCATCAAAGCCTGCTATCTGGCTCTTGGCCTTCACAAACGCCTCTGCCTCTTTGGCAGAAAATGGTTTGAGGGTCAGCTTCTCGCAGATATTAAAAAACGGGCTGGTTTTCACCGTACTGCTGACAAGCTCAATCAGAGGACGCTTACTAGCGGTAACTAGTGCAAGGCTCTCCTGTGCGATGGCTCGTAACCCACTAAAGAAACGCAGGTCAAATGTCTCTTCATTGGTCATCCCCTCAAATTCATCAATACATAAAACTGGCCTCCAGCCCTGCTTCTTCAGCAGCTTCATGGCTTGCTCCAGCCAGACCAGATTGAGCGCCTCCTGAGCCTGCTGCGGAGCAGGCACCTTGAGTTCCTCAAGAACGCTGGCCACAAATCCCGCCACTGTCGCGCAACGCGGCAAAGTGGCATCTATATACGCGAAGCGAAAGCGCGAGCCAAAGCGGGCCGATGCCACCTGTTTCATGTATTGCATCAACCATGTCTTGCCAATGCGGCGCGGCCCCACAATAGAGGTTGCTCCTCCCTTGTAGGTACGGTCCAGAAGCGTCGTGCATTCGCGCCGCCGGCCAAAAAACTCATTTTCATCTGGCAGCGGTGCATTAAAAAGAAACACCGATTGCACTGCGCGATATGAGCCCTCATCGCGCGTTGTGTCTGCCTCTTTGACAGATGCCCCTGACGACGAACCTTGACCCCGCTTCGTTCTAAATGTACTGATGACCTGGCGAATCCCTTTAGCAATATCTGCATATGCCTCGTCACGGTTACTCCATTTGGTGACCGGCTTGCTATTGGAGGGCAGTGCCTTGAGCTTACTTATCACTGTTCCTTCTAAATCAATGGGGCGCAACAACACGGGGATTAGCACAGCCTCCTTGCGCTCATGGCGTGCGAATGCCTGGCTTAAAACTTGAGTATAGAGTTTCTTCGATGTAAGCAGGTCGGGACTGACCAACAGAAGGATAATATCAGCAGTATTGAGATGATCGCTGTTCTCTTGCTGCCATTGCGCACCCGCCTGGATCTCGTCATCATCCCACATTGTAATCAACCCCTGCCCTACCAGGGTGCTCAAATGTTTCTTCAATTCTTCACCTGGCGCCCTGTCTTCACGAGCGTAGCAATAATAGAGGGTGAGGCTACTCATTGATCCTTTGGACGATGACATCGTCACTGATTGTAATTACTAATTTCACATTCTCAATGTAAAACATACAGGGCCATACGTCAATAGTCCGTTCCTGCAACTCTCACCCTACATGTTTTTAGGGAAGCAGAAGACGGCTCCGGTCTCACAAAGCGCGGCGTAATACGGGTAGCGGATGAAAAATAGGTTAATAGTTGTAACAATCAGGGAAGAGGACTCTGCTTATCCCAGCATCACGCTTGCCAGCAGCACACGTCCCATCTCCGTCGTATTCTTTGCGGGCAGTGTCTGCACCAGCAGCAATCCCTGCTGATCTGGCGCGATGTTCGCGTAGGGCAACGCGCCAGTAAATGTGCCATTGGTATCGATATTCAGGGCTGCGCTATTGAGCGTGGGCAGCGGCGTGAGGGTATGATCGAAGAGTATGGCCGTGGCCTGTCCATCAGGCAGCATCCCCGTCCCTGCAAATACCAGCGGCGAAGAGATTGGGGGCAACAGGTGCGCCTGGTCGAGGCCGATGCCGGCGCTGCGCGCGTCCGTGACAAACCATAGGCCAGTGGTATCGCGCTGGATAAGGCGTGACAGGGAGACAGTGACCTCCAGGTGCGGATTCTGGCGGACAAGCAATACCTGGGCGTTGATGCCATCGGTGTTTAGCAGTGTCTGCTGGATGTCACCGCTGCCCCACTTGAAGATATCCTGGGCCATCTGCTGCGCGGTGACACGCGGGTCGCTCCAGGGGAGTGCCTGCCCATCGTCGGATTGCTGTTGCAGGAGTTCCGCCTCGCCACGGCTGGCGACCGGATACATACCTGGAAAAGCGACCTGGATGAATGATCCCTTGTGCCAGGCATACTCGCGATAGATGCTCTGCTGCATCGGCTGTAGCATAACGCGTGCCTGAGGTAGCAGCGCCTGGTCAAGCTCACTAGTGATGAGCGTGTTCGCCTGGCTGATGGTCACCGTGCCATCGATAAGGCCGCGCTCGGCAAAGAGCGGCTGGAGCTGCGGTCGCGGTTCCTGCGCGCTACAGCCATAAATATACATATCGAGCGAAGGCTCGCCCGCGACATTGCCGACCTCGAGCAGTGCCGCCGGCTGCCCACCCGTAAGCTGGCTGACCGATTCGACGGCCTCCAGTTCTTGCAGGCCTGGTTTCAGATGCAACAACTGCGCATAGTCGGTTGTGTGGATCAGGCCGGTGCAGTCCAGCGGCACAACCGTGGGATCGGCGGAGTGGGTTACCGCCAGGGTATGCAGCAGGATGATGAGTGTCAGTGCCGTACACAGCCAGAAGAGCGGGCGGTGCCTCCACGCTCGCCGCCGGCGCGAAGGCAGCAGTGGAGAGCTTGTTTCTCCCGTGGCAGTCTCTGTCTTGTATTCCTGTACCTGTGTAGTTCCAGTACCCGGCATGGTAGCGCTTCCCTATCTCCATCCACGACACTTCTCTCTTTTTATTCTACTCACCGGTGAGAAATGTTTTGTAGCAGGCTCGTTCCTGCCGACTACCCGGTCTTGTGAAAGCTACCGCTGAGGAACTTCCACGCGCCGCTTTCCTGGCCAATGACATAGCTACCCTGGTAGGTGCTATGCACCGGACCGGCGCCCGTGGGTCCATCTTCGGTGGCGTTGATAGTAATATTGACCTGTACCGCGCCGTTGGGAAGCGATGTCACGCTATCAATCGTAATATCGTCATGCTGGGTGTGGGCGTAGCCGCTGGCAAAGGCATCATATGAGAAGGAGCTGTGCCACCACAGACTGTAGGCGGCCTGGTAGTCCTTGTTATTGATGTCAGCGTAATACTGCTGCACAACCGCCTGTGCCTGCTGGGAGGGTGTGAGGGGGGGCGTAACCGCGACCGGCGGCCGGGGCAGCGGGAGCGGCAGATTGATCACGCCTGTATATTGCAGGGTGAGCGTGACGGCGGACCCCAGCAAGAGAAGCAGGATGAGCAGGATAAAGACCAGGAGTCCAGCGCGCCCCCTGCCGCCCCGTCTTGCCGGTTCAGTCTCGAATTGACCGCTGACCGGGGCATATCCCATGCTGCCTGGCTGCATAAATCCGGGATAAGGCGTGCTCACGTTCGGTGTGGGGGGATTGGGCGGCACATACGACCGCGCATCCACTCTGTTCGTAGGCTCGCTGGCGATCTGCCCGCCGGCTCCATAGCCATACTCGCTATCCTGGGGATGTAAGACGAGTTGCTGCTGCTCAGGTGACGGCACCGCCTCTGGCGCTTTCGCCGGCAAGCTCCAGGCTGAGGCAATCGTGGCATCATAGAGATGCGCATCCTCGCGCTGCTGTCCCGTCTCCACTGGTCTGCCACAACGGGGACAGGTTGTGCGATCAGGGGGTAGCAGGTAGCCACAGTGACCACAGAACTCCATGAAAAATCCTTTCCAGGCAGGCCAGCGCCAGTCTTCTCCAACCGGCCAGCGCTGCTCCTTGCGCACTCTCTCCCCATTATATACGTGTTGGATGATATAAATTATTCCCCCATTATAACGTATGAGCTAGAGCCAGGCAACATAGGAACGCTGTTTTGTCTGCCCCCAGATCAGGGCTGGATTCTTCCTGGCCCCGGATGGCCTTGATCCATTGACATACCCAATGATCCCTTTGTACACTATGGAAAGTAGACAAGCGAGGAAGGCAGGAGTTCAGAACGATGCAAGCACAGCAACGAACCAGCGCGGATATACGCGCTATTACAATCTCGCGTGAATATGGCAGCGGCGGCGGCGAGATCGCGACTCGCCTGGCCCGGCGGCTGAACTGGCAGTTGATTGACCACGAGGTGGTCGTGCGTGTGGCCAGGGATCTGGGCGTGACCGAAGCGGAGGCGGAGGCGCACGATGAGTATACTCAGAGCCTGCTCGAACGCATTCTTACCAGTATGCAGGGGGTGGACCCGGTGATGCTCTCTGTCGCTCCTATTCCTTTGTATGTCACCAGCGAACAGTCCTATCACGAGGCGCTCTCCAGGGTCGTCGAGGCTGCCGTTGCGCGTGGGCATGCTGTGATTGTGGGCCGTGGCGGGCAAATGCTTCTCCAGGGCCACCGCGATGTGTTCCACCTGCGCGTCGTGGCTCCCCTTGAGGCACGCATCGCGTATGTGATACGCCGCGAGGGGCTGAGCCGGGAAGACGCCCAGGCTCGCGTCCAGCTCAAAGATCGCGACCGCGTGCGCTACCTGCAAGCCGAGTATCATAGGTCCCCAGAAGATGCTCACCTGTACGATCTTATCGTGAATACCGGCATTCTTGACCTGGATAGCGCCATCGACCTGGTCACCCTGGCTCTCGAACGCAAAGCCAGGCAACTCGATCTTCCGCTCGAAGCGCTTGGACCTGGTGCGGGCGTCTCCCGCTATCCACAGCAACCTGGTGATTTCCGCCCACCTGAGCACCTCAGCGGACCGGCAC
>JALYVR010000190.1 GCA_030853145.1 Chloroflexota bacterium
ATCGTGGTGGTCTTCCCGGCCGCGTTTGCTCCCAGCAGGCAAATGATCTCGCCCTGGCGCACTTCCAATGAGATATCATGCAGCACCTGACTGGGGCCATAGAACGTATTCACATTTCTCAGCTCTAACATCGACGCCATACAATACAATCCTCTGCTTTCTGCCAGCGCCCGCAAGGGGTGCCCCTACATCTCGGTTGAAGTCTCTTGTTGTTGATTCACTGTCTCTTGCTGATGGGTGGTGGCGGCCTTTCCCAGGTAGGCTTCGATGACCTTCTCGTTACGGCGCACCTCCTCTGGCAGACCCTCAGCGATCTTGCGACCATAGTCGAGGACCGCGATACGATCGGACATCCCCATGGTCACCGCCAGCTTATGCTCGATCAAGAGAATGGCCAGGCCCAGTTCATCGCGCAGCCGCCGCACGTATTTCACCGCCTCCAGGGTCTCGAACTCGTTCATCCCGGCGGTAGGCTCATCCAGCAAGAGCAGCTTTGGTTTGGCGGCCAGGGCACGCGCCACCTCAACCCGTCGTCGCGCCGCGTAGGAGAGATTAATCACATACTCTTCCTGCCGATCGACCAGTTCGCTGCCAAAAAAGCTCAGTAACTCAATAGCACGCTTCCGAGCAGCGGCCTCCTCGCGAACAACTCCAGGGGTATGAAAGAGCGAGGTAATAATAGTGGCTTTGAGCTGCGTATGCTGCCCAACCAGCACATTCTCCAGCACGGTCATATTATTAAAGAGGCGAATGTTCTGGAAAGTGCGCGTGATGCCACGCTTAACGACCTGGTCGGGGCTGAGCTTGCCCAGGGGCCGACCCTCCAGGTGAATCGCCCCCGAGGTCGGGCGATAGATGCCAGTGATCAGATTAAAGAGCGTGGTTTTTCCAGCGCCGTTGGGACCGATGACGCTGATGATCTCTCTGGGCCAGATCTGCAAATCAACATCCTGCACGGCGGCCAGACCACCAAAGTTCTTGGTGACCTTGCTCACATCCAGCAATGGTGTATCTACGTGTGTACTGCTCATCGCTTACTCCTGGGTCGCATGCTGTTTATAGCTGATCAACGCCCACCTCAGATTCGAAGCCTGGCGCCCCCGGTATCACGTCCAGGGAACCCATCTCAACGCCATCGTCTGTCTTATGATGCAGTTCGCGCCGCCTGCGCGCGCTGGGAATCAAGCCTTCGGGGCGAAAGATCATAATCGACACAAGAATCACGCCAAAGATCAGGTTACGGATATTGCCGAAGGTGAAGCCAGGGATCAAC
This sequence comes from Chloroflexota bacterium, assembly GCA_030853145.1. Taxonomy (GTDB): domain Bacteria; phylum Chloroflexota; class Ktedonobacteria; order Ktedonobacterales; family Ktedonobacteraceae; genus JALYTT01. The sequence goes on from JALYVR010000190.1 coordinate 1,274, forward strand.
TGGGTAATCACAGCATAGATCGGATGCAGGAAGCTGCTGGGATCGGTGCCGATGGTATCAAGCTGCGCCACAACAAACTGGTTGAGGGCATAGACAGCCAGCGCGCCGACAATGACGCCGGGGATGCTTCCCAGGCCACCAATCACCACCATAGACAGGTACAGGACCGAGTCGCCAAAGCTAAAGGCGTCAGAGGCGATGCCCCCGAGCTTCGCCGAGTGATACGCTCCCGCCACCCCCGAAAAGAAGGCTCCCGCACCAAAGGCAAACAACTTTGTATTGACAAGATTGATCCCCGATGACGCTGCGGCTACCTCATCCTCGCGTATGGCGATCCATGCCCGCCCCAGGCGCGAATCGCGCAGGCGCAGATTCGCGAAGATCACCAGGGCGATCAGAGCCAGGATCAGATAGTAGAACGGGGTTGAAGAGGACCAGTCAACGCCGGGAAATCCCGGAGCGCTCACGTTGACGAGACCGTTGGGTCCGTTGGTATACTTATCCATCTCGGTAAAGACAATCGGAATGATCTCACCGAAACCGAGCGTAACAATTGCCAGGTAGTCACCCCGCAGGCGCAGCGTCGGCGCGCCCAGAACCACGCCCCACAAGGCCGCGATCAGGGCCGCCCCCAGCAGCATAGGCCAGAAGAGCCAGGGCCACAGGTTCGGGTCGATTTGAATGCCCAGCAAGCGTCCAAGCTGTGGTGAGCCAACGATGGCCCAGGAATAGGCGCCAATCGCGAAGAAAGCCACGTAGCCCAGGTCCAGCAATCCCGCGAAGCCGACCACGATGTTGAGGCCCAACGCCAGAATCACGTAGTAGCCCGCGTCGCCATACCCGGCCAGGCGACCGTCGGTGCCTGAGCCGAAGAGGAAGGGATCCAGCACGGGGTAGAAGAGCACGAAGGCACCAAGCAGGAGCAAGTAGAAACGCTGCGCGCCCCTACTTTGCAGCGGCAAGTCATTAGGTACCAGGTCCCTGGCCTCCTCGCGCGCCCGCGTCTCTGAAAGCACCTCTAACTCGTGACGCTTCTCATTGCCCGCCGTCCCGCCGTTGGAAGATGCTCCGTTCCCGCTGGCCTGTGCGCCAAGAGTGCGGCGAACGGCGAGCAGGCCTGCCAGGCGTCCCAGGAAATAGCCCAGTACAGGCAAGAGCAGCGTCCGCACGGCGACCCAGATAAGCAGGTACGCCGGTTGCAGGCTACCGGCAAAGAAGTAGATCACATCGGCAATCAAGGTTACCAGCGCGAAGACGCTTGCCAGTCCCACGCTTCCCGCGATGGCCCGCCGCCGTAAGAGCCCGCGCTGCTCCGCATCCAGAGGGGTCAGGGTGTCCAGTGGGGAAGGCGGCACATAGTGCTGTCTTTTGCGTATCAAGCCGCGCACGAAGAAGTAGACAGGCCAGACGATGGCACAGAGCGCCAGGCCGATCACCAGGTTCGTGAGGATCACCAGCACCAGCGGAACCACCGTAAAGATGGCGATATCGATCCATACCCCGATCATGCCTCGCTGACCGGTATCCGCCGCGACCAGGTAGCCAGCGAGCGTGAACACTGTCAGGTAGAAGATAAGGACAAACACGGCGCTCACGCCCAATGAGGCAATATCCTTCGGGATACCAGAGCCAGCGGCCTGAGGAGCAAGCACTGTATTCACAATGGCTTCACCTCCCCAGAAGGTAAACACGGCCAGCGGCACGATCAGGGCCACGATCCATTTGACCAGTAGCATGCGCGTCTCAGGGGTAGGGACACGCGTGCTTGGGTGTATCAATGCAGACATACCAGCATCACCTCACTTCCGTCAGAAGTCTATGACAGTAGCGAACATTCATCTCCATCTTTACACTTTTTCGGGGACGCGCTGACCCAGCAAGCCGGATGGCCGGAATACCAGGATCAAGATGAGGATCGCAAAGATCACCGCTTCATGCCAGGCGCTGCCACCATGCGGCAGGCCCCAGCCATTGGAATTCGAGTCGGGGATCAGCGTAGCCAGCGCCTCCACGATGCCGATGAGGATGCCACCTAGCATGGCGCCCACCAGGTTGCCGATGCCGCCGAGCACGGCAGCGGTGAAGGCAATCAGACCGAGCTGATAGCCCAGGTAGAAGGCGGTGCTGCCAGCCTGCAAGCCATAGATGAAACCGGCCACCCCCGCCAGTCCAGCCCCAATAAAGAAGGTCACCGCGATAATGCGGTCTACGTTGACCCCCATCAAAGCCGCCGCCTCGCGATCCTGCGCTACAGCACGCATGGCGCGCCCGATACGCGTTCTCGTGACCAGTAATTGCAAGGCTACCATGAGAGCGAGCGAGACGCCAAGCACCATGATGTTCACCGCGCTGATGTTCAATGGTCCAATATTGACGCTGATGTCGGGAAAGAACTGGGGGAAGACGACGAAGGTGACCCCCTTCCAGAGTTTGCCAACATCCTCCAGGATCAGTGAAACCCCGATGGCGGAGATCAGAGGAGCCAGGCGCGGCGCATTGCGCAGGGGGCGATAGGCCACACGTTCAATGACCACTCCCAGGATCGCACACACAAGCATCGATACAACCCCCACCAGAATGAGCACGCCTATTAAGCTCAATCCTGTCAGATGCTGCCCCGGAGTCACACCCAGGATAGCCAGCATCGTGAGCGCTACAAATGTGCCGATCATAAAGATATCGCCGTGGGCAAAATTAATGAGTTCGATGATACCATAGACCATCGTATACCCCAGGGCAATCAGCGAGTACACGGCTCCAACAGTGAGGCCAACGATCAACTCTTGTAAGACCAGTGTCATACTCGGCATCCACCTTCCCGCAAAATAGCAATTATTTGTGAGCAGATTATACACTAGCAGAGGCTTGAATGAAATAGCAAAAAGGGAGCAATTGGCACATGCAGTACGCATGCATCAATTGCTCCCTATACACGTTCAGCTAGAGCGGGAAAGGTTCCCGCCTGCCAGTGAACGCGCAAGACGCATTACTCCGTGACGCCAGTCTTGTAGATCCAGTCTGGCTTGCTCTGCGCATTCAGATCCAGGCTATAGACCGAGATGAAGCGGTTGGTGGTATCACCATTCTGGTCAAAGGTGTGATGACCGGTGACGCCGCTATAATCGGTCTTGGCAATGGCATCGATGACCGCCTGGCGGAAGGTCTTCGCAGTGGCAGAGTCGTTCGAATCCGCCGGCACCTTCGCGCCGTTCTTAATGGCTGTCCCGATAGCACCAATCAAGATCTTCATACAGTCATAGGCCGCCGCGCTGTAGACGTTCAGCGAGGAATAGGTTTGCGAGTACTTCTGACGGAAACTCGCGGCCTGTGTGCTGACCGTGGTATCGACAACCGCAACTGTCGCGAAGACCGGAGCGGAGGGTTTACCCACTGTCGAGGCAAACGTGGGGGTCACCAGACCATCACCACCGGCAAACGTAATGTTCTTCAGAGCAGGAACCTGGCTCATCTGCTGACGAATCAGGATACCGCCCGTCGAGTCGAGGCCACCGAAGTAGATCAGGTCGGGATGCTTGGAGGCAATCTGGGTGAGCAGTGAGACATAGGAGGTGGTTGTGCTCGGCTCGCTGCTGCGACCAAGGACCGTCAGACCAAGCTTTGTCCACTGCGCCTGGAATGTACCGGCGATACCGATACCGTAGGTCTCAGCATCGTCAATGACGTAGACCGACTTGTATTTGCCAGGGAAGGTCTTGGTAATCCAGTCAGCTAATGCTGGCCCCTGGTGACTGTCGGTTGTGGCGATACGGAAGTAGGTGACTTTGCCGGTCGGACGTACTGTATGCACGATATCGTTCGCGCCGCCGCACTGTTTGTCGGCACCTTCCTGCGTCAGGCAGGTGTTGGTGTTGGCCGGACTAATCTGAGCGATGGGAGCCTTATTGGCAATCGGCATCTCCGCCTGCGCCACGCTGCTATTGAACGGGCCAACAACGCCGGCGACCAGAGCATCACCGATCAGGCCTCTGATGTTCTGCTGGCCAACGCTCGGATCGTGGATGCCAGAGCTGCCCACGTCATCCTTGGGAAGGAAAACGAGCTTGTAGCCAGGGACCGCATTACTGGCGTTGGCCTCATCAACGGCCATGTGCGCGCCGTTTTCGGCCGGCTTGCCGCTACTTGTATCCTTGCCCGAGACAGGGAAGTCGGTGGCAACTTTAATGATGGTACTTCCGGTCGGGGTACCATTCCCGGTATTCCCGCCACCCGTGGTGCCTGCACCACAGGATGCGAGGATCGCCAGCAATAGGGATAGCCCCATTGCCAGCGCCATAATGCGTCCTGAAATTCTACGCATAGATAAAACAGCCCTCCTTGCGCTACCAAACAAAATACAACGTTTCTTCTGCAGAAATAGGCGCTTTCCTTCATCATGTCTCGGATGAAAGATACCCTATACGGTAATACGCCAGGTTCTGGCCAAATCTCACAGCAAGCAGAAAGGCAAGAGCCTTATAGGCTCTTGGGAGAATTCGTTACCTTGCCTCAACACGAAGATGGAGACATGCTCTTTTTTGAGCGCGTCTGCAAAATCCTGTAAAGTTGGACCATGATACCATGTTCCATCAATGGCATCTCTCACCCATTGATGGAACACGTGAAGTGGCCTGCTACCGTTTCGCTTGCAGATGTTGAGGTGTGGGTGATGTGGAATATACATTAACACCGGTAACGGTAAATGTTGTATCAGGCACGAACGTGACTGACGAACTCGATGTTCCCGGCGCAGGTGAGGCAGAGAGCGCGATTGGAATGCGTGCAATATTCAAGGGAGAAGGAAGTATCTCTGTGCCGTTCTGGGATGAGGCAAGGGACGCCTTTCTCCAAGAGAATACAAATTGTTCTGGTTTTTCGCCTGGATTAACCAGGAATGGGACAAAGGTATGCTTCATGGTGCCAGGCTCCAACCAGGGGGTTGCCTGACCAAAGCTCCCATAGTGGTCGCCGGTCAGTTCGTCCCGGTCGGCAACACGTTGTTCATGCCCATTGGCCCGCACTAAGGAAAAGTAGCTATCGGAGTACATGACTGGGCTCTTACCCAGGTTTTTGATGGTAAACCGCACAAGAATGACCTCTTTGCCAGTCGCATCGTCTTGATAACCGGCCCCAAATGGCGATACCTGCCAGGGGTGGGGAGTCCAATTGCGGTCGACGCTATCCACGCGAATGAAGACATCATTGGGAACAGTGATGGTCTGTCCAAGCACAAAGGGGTGTGTCAGAGTGGGAAAGGTTTGCCCCAGGTCGCCTGTATGCCACATTCCCCACTCTGATTCTGGCACAAGAGTTCCCCCCTTCTGCGAGGCAAGCCGTGCCGGTATGGTGAACCTGGCGCTACTGCCAATGTTGGTATAAGTATGGCTGAAAAAAAGGAGGAGGGCACCAGCAATAAGCAAGCTCACGGCCAGAGCGCAACCAACTCCTTCCCGGCGTTTCGCTGAAAAGAAGGCATTGTACTCCCTCTTCGTGGCTAATTTTTTAGGCATAGGAACATTCTTCCTCACTTTTGTATTGCTGTTAACAACACAGCTAAAAGATACCATAAAGACGGGGTATGTGCAACAATGAGCAGAACGAGTGGTACAGATCACCAAAGCGGTCTTCCCTAAAATTTGGGAGTCCTGGACAAAACACATGAGGCCATGCAAGAGAACGAGTGAACTGTCTCGCCAGCATGGATCATCCCGAATGACTCATACCGGCGAGACAGCAAGCGCCCTGCTAAATTCTTCGCCGAGCAGGGATTCCAGGTACGGAGTGACCTGCCAAAACGCTTTGAGGTTCTGATATTCCTGGAAAGAGCGAGCGTTACCAGCGGGCTGCGTTTTGACTGCGCGAATCATAAGATTTTTCGCTGTGTGCTCGCTGGAGATAAACTGGACAATATCTGTGCGATAGCCCATGATCTGCAAAATCAGCATGCGGAAACTATCCGTCAGGATATCACCCAGACGTTCCTTCAGGATGCTCTGGCGCAGCACCGGTCCAAAGGGCGCCGGAAAGGCCTGCCGCTCTATCTGCTGCTGGAGATGATGGTGACAACAGGGAACGCTGACCAGCAAGCGACTGCCCCAGCGAATGCCCTGCGCCAGCGCCTCATCTGTGGCGGTATCACAGGCATGCAGGGAGAGAACTATGTCTGGTCGGACGCGTGGCTGAAAATCGATAATCGTGGTGTGCTGAAAGGTCAGATGCTCCCACTGCAACTGGGCGACCTTCTCTCGATGGCGCTCTAAGGGCTCGCTACGGCTATCAATGCCAATGAGGGAGACCGGCTTTTTGAGGTGCTGGTGGAGATAGTAATAGAAAGCGAACGTCAAATAGGCATTGCCACAGCCCGCATCCACGACATGAAGAGGGGATGCGGGGAAGTGCTCTAAGGCTCCTGTCTGCTGCACCAGCTTAACAAATTCATGGATCTGGCGGAATTTGCCGTACATATCGGCTTTGATTTTGCCATCCTCTCCCATCATCCCCACTGCCTGTAAAAACGGCGTGGCCTCCGCTTCGGCAAAGAGTGTTTTCTTGGATCGGTCATGAGAAAGATCTCGCTCCTGCTGCTGCTCAGGGAGCGGCCTGGTGGTATGGACCAGCACTTTCTCTTTTTTGGTGATCTGAATGTGGATCGTCTGTTGCTGTGTATACAGATAGATCTGCTTAAAGCCGCATGCTAAAAGATCGTGGAGCGGCTCAATCCGTTCGTCACCTGCGTAATTTTTAGTAATGTCTTTTTGCGTATCGAAATAGGAAAACTGGAGGTATGTTTCTCCGCGCAAGATGACAGGCCGGACGACAACTTTTATCCAGGGCATCTGCTGCTTTTTGGCCGGATTGCTTAAGGTAGCTC
>JALYVR010000191.1 GCA_030853145.1 Chloroflexota bacterium
CATTTAGCCACAAAAGCGACCATTTTTAAGCTACTGTAGCTGTGTTGTTCCAATCCCAAACGGGCTTGCCAGACCATTTAGCCATGGCCTACGGAAGTGGCGCGAGCGGCCCGATCTTGTCACAATCCTAAACGGGCGAGGCAGACCAGTTAGCCCTCTCTATTGTTGTGTTGAATGTTGTTACTCGTTTGTCTCAATCCCGAACGGGCGTGGCAGACTATTGAGCCATCGATTGGGTTCTACATGCTAGAGGCCCTGATCTTGTTCCAATCCCGAACGGCCAAGGCAGAGCATTGAGCCTGCTATGCTTGTAATATAGCATGAGAAGCCTCAAAAAACAAGCATTTGCGAGACCTTTTGAAGGTTACCTTGACAGCCACAATAACAATATGCTATCATAAATATAGCAATTAGCTATTTATGACAGTAGTAGGCTGTTTATCACGACAGCAGGACTTGTAAAGAGATCTGGACAGCAGGGTTATTGCCCAAAGGTAGTGGGTGTATCCATGATCGCGTCTTCTTTCTGCGATGAATGTGGTGCTGCTCTTCCTGCACAAGTGGCAGTTTGTGTCGCGTGTGGTCAGCCGGTTGATGCTTCCTCGTCTGCGGTAGACCCGGCGAGAGCGCCTTGTCTTGCTCCCCAAATTGCCACGAGCGGAACACTGCCGCGTGATTCCTTGCTTGATCAGCGCTATCGCATCGTTGGTTTGATTGGTCAAGGTGGCTTTGCTCATGTCTACAATGCCAGGGATACCTCGCATAGGAACCGGCTTGTCGCCATCAAGCAGATCAGCCTGCGTGGACTTAGTGCGCGGGAGATGATCGAGGTAACCGACAGCTATAATCGCGAGATTATGTACCTTTCTCAGCTCAGGCATGAGAGCCTCCCTCGCATCTACGAGCATTTTACTGATGCTGATCACTGGTACATTGTGATGGAGTACATTCGGGGAGAGACGCTCGAAGATCGCCTCAAGTCGGCTCGTAGAGGGCATTTCTCCGTCCACAAGGTGCTTGGAATCGGTTACTCATTGTGTAAGGTGCTCAACTATTTGCACGATCAGAAACAATCCATTATCTTCCGCGATCTCAAACCAGCGAATATTATGCTGACGCGCAAAGGCCGCCTCTATCTCATCGACTTTGGCATTGCCCGCCAGTATCGGCCCCAGCAGCGCAAAGATACGGCCCCACTTGGCTCTCCAGGGTATGCCGCGCCTGAGCAGTATGGCAAAGCCCAAACCACGATCCAAACTGATGTCTATGGTCTGGGCGCTACGCTGCAAACGCTTCTCACAGGGAAAGAGCCATTGGAGCTTTTGATGAGTAGCGAGCCGCCAAGCCATGCCGTTCCACAGGAATTACAGGCGCTCATCACGCGTATGCTTGAGCGCGAACCTGGCAAAAGGCCGCGCAGCATAGAAGAGGTAAGATGGTCTCTCCAACAGTTGCAACAGAATTTCCCAGAGCAAAAAGCCAGACGAATGCTGGTGCTCCTCCCGTACCTGCTAAAACAGGCCGTTTCGCTCGCGATACTTCTTGGCTTCATGCTCAGTTTGAGCTATCTTCTCTTCGCCCTGGTTGGATTCCCTTTTAGAATACTATACCTGTTGCTGCTACTGTCTCTCTTCGTTGGCAGAAGCGTCTATTATATACGTCAGGAGAGGGACACAAATTCAACTCCCCTCAGCCGAAAAGAAATGCTGGGTATCATTTGTAAACGCCTACCCGGTTCCATATTCGCCGCCATATTTCTGGCGATTTTCTTCTTATTCCTCTATGCGCTCATCTATCAAAGTGTATCTGGGGGATAGTTGGTTTCTGGGGAGCGTGGCGATGGTCTGCATCTAGGAAGCCAGCGTCACATTATTGACTGCCCTTGATAAGATTATGAAACTGGGAATAACAAGTCTCTAATAATGCGATGGAGAAAATGTCATGCTCGTTCTCAACTTCAGCCATCCCCTCACAGAGGAACACAAGGCGCAGATCGAAGCGCTCGCTGGTACCACCATCGACGAGGGCCGCACTATGCCGGTGCAAATTGACCAGGATGAGCCCCTTATAAAGCAAATCAGTGCCATTGTCGATGCCGTCCAGCTCTCTTCAGAGGAGTGGCAAACGCGCGCCCTGCTGATTAATCCGCCGGGATATGCTCCTGCCGCCTTTATCCTGCTCGCCGAATTGCATGGTCGCATCGGTCATTTTCCTGCATTGATACGTCTGCGTCCGAAGCCGGGACCCGTGACAAGGTATGAGGTTGCTGAACTGCTCAATTTACAATCTGTTCGCGAGTCTGCCCGTCAGCGCAGATGGTAGCGTCAACAGATGTGTTGGGCAATTTGTAGTGCTCTGTCAAGGTTCATTGGGCGGGTGAGATGGCCCCGATCCGCGTAGGGATGCGGCAAGCCGAATCCCTACGCGAGAAGGGGAGCGCCGTCTTACGTGGAGCGCCCGCCTTACGTGGCGCGCGACCTGGCTAGCTGACGAATTGCCAGAGCGCGGGTACGGTCACCGGGTCCCAATTAGGCTCCGAGGTATGCGCCTGGATACACTTGTAGACATGGTTCTGGTAGCTGACCAGATCGCCGATGTTATAGTGATGGAAGTTGCCGTCCCAGGGGTGGACGCCGGGGTTAGGAGTCTGGGTGGGCGTGGGTGTTGCCGTGTGGGTAGGTGTTGGTGTCGCCGTGTGGGTGGATGTTGGCGTCACAGGCGGCGTGTTTGTTGGTGTGGGGGGTGGCCCACCGCTGCCGCCGCTGAACGACTTAAAGAGGTTGATGAAGTCATAGGTTCCCTGCGCCAGGCCACTACAGGTGGGTGAAGCGCTCGACTGTCCAGGGCAACCGCCATTGTCGCGTGACACCTCCCAGAACGATAGCTCGCCCATATTCACCTGTTTCGCGAAAGCCAGGACCTGTTGCGCCTGCTGTTCGCTGAGGACCTCGCCAGGCGAGTCATTCTGGCCAATCATCACCGTGACGCCGATCATAGCCCACAACTGGCTGCTTGATAAGTTGGGGTAGATCTGTTGTAGCTCGCTGAAGACCCCATTGGCGCTATTGATCGCTTCCTGACCCATCATGCTGTCGGGCGAGCCAAAGTCAAAGGCCATCGGGTTAACGAGGTTGACGGTGACGCCTTCCGCTTTGGCGTTACTGATCAGACCCAGGCTGTCACTGAGCAGGCCGGTGGTCGCGGCGGGCAGCGTAAACGAAATGAACAGGCCGGGGTTGGCGCGCTGCAAGCCTGCCAGGGCGATATTGCGCCGCGTGTAGGAGGTCGCGTCTCCTTGTGAGCCGCCTTCGATGTCAAAGTCGAGATGCGTCACGTGGTAGGTGTCGATAACCCTCTGATACTGGGCCTGCAAACTGGCCGGGTCCTGACAGGTTAAAGCTAGCTCTTGCCCCGCTTGACCGCCGAGGGAGATGGCGACATCGCCTCCCTGGCTGCGGATATAACTGATGTCACTGTCCAGGTGTGGCAGGTATGTCGAGGTCTGGTTGAAGGGGATTGTGCCGGCCCACTCGGCATTGCAGGTCCCGCCTCCGTTGTCAACAAAGGCGAGCGTGTAGAACTTCTGGCCGGTGCTCTGGGTGATGGACTGTAGTGATGGTCCGCTCAAGGTGATATCAGTGTACGGCGAGAAGAAATGGCCTGGAAATCCGCCCGCGGCACGCGCGTTGGATATGTTCCAGCCGACGAAGGCGCCAGCGATGATGGCTATGCTGCTGATGGCTACAAGGACGCGAATGAACTTAAGGCGCGAAGAAGGTTTCATAGCGGGGGTCCTCCTGATGACGTAGATAACCCAACATGAAGCAGTGGTTGGCCTGCCTTCTCAAGCAGCGTAAAAGGTGCTGGCGCCACCAATGGCAATACGCAGTTCCTGTAAACGAACTGTCCCTCGAAAGTATACCTGACAAGTATTCTAGTTGTCAACACGTCTATACCACTATTGAAGTTCTTTTAAAAGTCGTGTAAACCATGTTCTGTGATGAGTGCCCCGGACCGCGTAGGAGCGATGGCTTTTCGCAGGGGTAGGTTTTTTGCGGGCTCATGGAAAAGGTCCCGGAAGGATGAGGCACAATGAGATGAAAGAGGTAAAAGACGTAGGGGCTTGTAAACCGCGCCCCTACGTCTCAGGCGCTCCACAAAAAACCTACCCGTGCGAAGGCGATGGCTTGCCTCGCCCCTACGCGGTCCGGAGCGCGCCTGCGGCTTTTCAAGCCCAATGATGCAACGCCTCAGAGACGAGCATGATATGAGAAGCATACTTGCAAAAGCGTTAGAAGTATACAATGTACCGAAGGAATAGTCCTGACCATTATAGCCTTCTACCAGAGAATGGTTTAGTGAACAGCAAACGTTGTGAGCAACCCCTGGGTGAGCTGAAACACGCCAGTTGTGGGGTCCGGGACAGCACTGAGCGCTACGTAGATGCCTGGTGCCAGATGCACGGTAATCCAGCCAGAGGTACCTGGTGCGAGGGTTGCCATGCCCCCGCATGCTTCAAATGGCGGAGGACCAGAGGGATGGCGGAAAAAGGCCAGCACATCCTGCGCGCTCTTGCCACTGGCCAGTTTGACGATATTCAACTCATGCGGCACGGTTCCCTGATTCGCAACCTTAAACGTCGAGGAGCCTGACTGCGTGAGAACATGGGGGAGCAGATACTGATGGTCCTGCATCACGATCTCCCCGTTGGCCTGGGGCTGTGATTGTAGCGTCTGTGCTGGTGAGACCGTGAGGAAGTGAATCATGCCTTTAGCGATATGGGGCAGTCCGTCAGAGCCAGTTACCAGGCACAACAGCACATAGTCGCCCGCTGGCACATCCAGCAGCGCCTCCTGCCCATCGCCGGGCGAGATGGTATCCGGTCCTCCCACAAAAGTCAACAGCGAGAACGCTTGCGCCTCCTGTCGTTTGTCGAGCAACTCGTTGACGACTTGCTCGCGGGTGACCCCCGGCTTGAGACGCGCAAGTTGCGCCTGGTGGGGCTGTGTTCCGTTGTTTACCAGCTTCAGGTCGATCAGGCCTGCCTGTAGCGCAAACGAAGTAGGCATCTGATAGGTATAGTCAATGGCGGTAATCGTGATGGTCTGCCACGAAGATGCAGGCGTGGAAGTGACAGAAGGGAGCGACCTCTGCTGCGTCTTTCCCGTGCCATTGCTGCACCCCGCGAGCAGGCCAGGTAGGATGATACTGGCTACCAGCGAGAGCGCAAGCCAGTGTTGTTTCTTCTGATCTTTTCTGACGTGGTTGTTCATCGATCTTTCCTTTGTGATGAATGCGTGCCTTTTGACTGTTCTATCCCAGAAGCAATCGGCATGGTCTCCGCGAGTGTCCCTGGTTGGAGCGCAGGGGATGAGGTCACAACATGTCCCGGCCACCAATTCCATTGCCCCAACAACAACACCAGACCCGGTACCAGGAGTCCCCGGACCAGAAACGTATCCAGCAGAATGCCCACGGCGACGCACACTCCCAGTTGATAGAGCAGGGTTAAGGGGAGCGACGTTAACACTAGAAAGGTGCCGGCCAGAATCAGCCCGGCGGATGTAATCACCCCGCCGGTTCGCGAGACGGCAAGCGGGACGCCGCTGGCGAGATCATGGTGCTGGGACTCCTCACGAATGCGCGCCATGAGAAAGATGGTGTAGTCCGCGCCGAGGGCCACCAGGAAGATGAAGGTGTAGAGCGGGATCGCGTAGTTAAAGCCATCTTGCCCAAGAATGCGCTGGAAGAAAAAACCGCACACGCCAATGGCGGCCAGGAAGTTGAGCGCCACGGCTGCCAGCAAGTAGAGAGGAGCGATCAGGCTGCGCAAAAGCAGGACTAACACCAGAAACACCAGCGCCAGCACCACTGGCACAATGATCAACGTATCGCGCTGGTTATAGCTGAGTGTATCAGCAAGCTGAGCAGTCTGTCCCGCTATAAAAGCATCGGCGCTGGTTGCATCCTGTGGTCCCAATCCATGTGCGGTAAGCGAGCGATTCAAAACGTTCCGCAGTGTATGCTGTTGTGTGATCGCTTGCAACGAGTAGGGGTCATCGGCTAGATCAACGGTCAGGCTGACGGTGGTGTTATCTGACGAAATGTATTGTGTGCTGGCGGCATACGCGCCGATCGTCGCGGCCTCCTGTGGACTCGCGGGTGGACAACTGGCTCCCTGACAGGCAGGCAACACCTGGTTGGAGCGAATGGCGGCGCGCAGGGAAGCTGGCAGTCCCGCAATAGCCGCCTGGACCAGCGCCACATTTTCTGTCGGAGCGTTGCCCACCGGACGCGTCGGCCCCTGCACACTGGCGACTCCACCTGCCTGCTGAAGATCAGCCGTGACCGCGTCAAGTTGCACCAGGTGCTGATAGGCATCCGACTGTGTGCCGTGCAAGCGGAGCAGAATCGTTGTGGGCGCCAGCGTGCCCGGCGAAAAATGCTGCTGTAACAGCGCGTAGCCTTGTGTGGAGTCGGTGGAGACACGAAAGGAGGTCAGAAAGTTCAGACTGGGCTGCGAGCCGATATTCCCCAGGGCCAGGATACCCAGCAACAGAGTGCTGCTGAGCACCGCCAGCACACGGTGACGGGAGACCCATGCTCCCAACCAGCCCCAGAAGCCGCGTGGGGCAAGAGTGCCTCCCGTGCTGACCTGGTCTGGGTGAACACGTGGAATCAAGGGCCAGTAGGCGGCGCGCCCCAGCCAGACAATCAAGGCAGGAACCAGTGTCAGGCCAGCCAGCAGCATGATCAGAATCGCAATGATCAGCGTGGGAGCAAGGGCGGTATAGAGTCCCAGCGAGGCCAGCAGGAGTGTGAACAGGGCCACCAGCACCGTCCCGGCGCTGGAGGTGATCGCCTCACCAACTGCGCGCATAGTCTCGCGCATAGCCTCGTGTTTCTCCTGCGTGCGCTGCAACTCTTCGCGGAAACGCGACGCGATGAACAGGCCATAGTCGGTTCCTGCGCCAAACAGGAGCACGGTGGCAATATTTGCCGACATCTGACTGACCGAGAACACGCCCGCCTGCGCGCCAAAGGCCAGGAGCGCGTTCGCCACCTGAAGCGCCAGGCCCACGGCAATCAGCGGCAGGAATGCCAGGATCGGCGAGCGATACAGGAGAATCAACAGTACGAACACCAGGCTTACAGTGGTGAACAACAACTTCAGATCGACCGAGCCAAAAATTGCCACCAGGTCGGTCAGCACCCCCGCTGGCCCAGTCACCACTCCTTGCAGCGTTGACCCGGCGACCGTGTGTTGCAGGTAAGCGCGGATCGTCTTCACATCCTGCTGCACCGCCGAACTGGACGGGTCACCCTGGAGTTGGGCGATCATTACTGTTGTGGTGCCATCGTGCGAAAGAAGCTGTCCGGCAGCCTGGGGTACAGTAAACACTGACACCAGCGAACTCACCGCGTGAGGACGCGCGGGCGAACCCAGCCAATCGCTCACCTGGTGCAGCAAGAAGCGATCCTGGATACTCAAACCGCCAGGATCGGAAAAAACCAGGATCGCAGGTGTGCCTTTGGTCGCGGGAAACTTCTGTAACAGAAGATCCTGGGCGATTTGCGAGTCTGCGGCGGCGGGCAGGCTCTGGCTACTGGTATTATTGTACAGCTTTGCCAGTTTGGGCGCAAACACGGTCAATACCAGAACCAGGAGCAGCCAGACTCCGATGACGACGAATTTTCCCCGTCGCGATGACGACACAGCGGTCATGCTATGGAGCAGACGTAAAACCATGATGATTTCTCCTCGTATCTTTTTGCAAACGGACCTTTTGCTAGCGTACGTGTCAGTCTTTCTTGTAGGAAGCAAGGTGCGCTCTCAAAGAGCTAGTAGTCCCTGAAACAGCGCGCTATCAAGCACCACATGGGCCAGGATAAACGCCACCAGGCCAAGCATGACCCAGAGATGCCAGCGGCGGACCTCTCTGCGTTGCGCTAATTTCGGCCAGCTTAAGCGGCGCCCCAGCCAGATCTGTAGCCCCACCAGTACCAGCGCGACCGTTGCCAGGTAGAGGCCCACAGCGTTGACCACCAGGGCCAGGCCACCGCTCATGGAAAACCAGAGATGCACCAGGACCGCTATGCCAAGGCTATAGCCCATCCAATAATGCAGG
>JALYVR010000861.1 GCA_030853145.1 Chloroflexota bacterium
CGCACATGGTGACGACGACGTATTTGGCCTTGCGCCGCTTGCCTTCGATGAGGATGTGGCCGACCTGGCGCGCGCCCGTCATCCCATATGGGTGCCCGATGGAGATCGCGCCGCCATCGACGTTGAAGCGTTCCATGGGGATGCCCAGCACATCGCGGCAGTAGACGGCCTGGCAGGCGTAGGCTTCGTTCAGCTCCCACAGGTCGATATCGTCGACGCGCAGTCCGAAGCGTTGGAGCAGTCTGGGAACGGCTAGCACCGGTCCAATGCCCATCTCGTCTGGCTCCAGTCCTGAGATTGCCAGCCCGCGATAGATGCCCAGCGGTTGGATGTTGCGTCGTTCGGCGAGCTGGCTGTCCATGACGACGCAGGCAGAGGCGCCGTCCGAAAGCTGGCTGGCATTGCCGGCGGTGATGCTGTAGCCCTCTTTGATGGGTTTGAGCGCTTGCAGACCCTCAAGCGTTGTATCGGGACGATTGCCCTCGTCCCTGGTCAGCGTGACCTCCTCATCGTGTGTGGCGCCACTGGCCTTATCGACCACCGCTTTGATGGTGGTCAACGGGACGATCTCGTCATTGAAGCGGCCCGCGCGCTGAGCCTCGGCCGTGCGTTGCTGGCTGATTGCTGAATACTCGTCCTGCGTCTCGCGGCTGATGTGGTAGCGCCTGGCCACAACCTCGGCAGTGTCATTCATGAGCATCCCCAGGTGCGGCACATGTTCCGCCAGCCACGGCTCGCGGCCGCCGCTGGCGTTCAATGTTGGCTGCACCAGGCTGACCGATTCGAGGCCGCCGGCTACAAGGACGGGCACCTGGTCAACCATCACGCGCTGCGCGGCGATGCTGATGGCTTGCAGGCCTGAACTGCAGAAGCGATTGACGGTGGCCCCAGCAACCGAAACAGGCAGGCCCGCACGCAGCGCGGCCTGCCGGGCGATATTGCCGCCTGTGGCGCCTTCGGGCAGCGCGCAACCCATGATCACATCTTCGACCTCGGCAGGATCAACACCTGCTCGCTCAACGGCATGCTGGATCACGTGGCCGCCCAGCGTGGCGCCGTGTGTCTTGTTGAACGCACCACGAAACGCTTTGCCGATAGGGGTACGCGCGGTTGATACAATCACTGCTTCTCTCATCAGGTTGTTTCCTCCTTAATGTAAGATAGAACGGCGGCTTTCCAGGTTGTTAAGCGGGCGGCGGCGGGACCGCCAGCCAGTCCAGGTTCATATTCAGGCCAATCACCTTGAGCTTCTTGCCTAGCGACACACCCGCGTAGCGTGCTGTAGACCAGGGGTCCTGACCCATAGCCAGCACGAGCGGAACCGCTTCATCGGGTGTCTTGAGAATATCCATGGCCACCGGACCAAATTTTGTGATCACATCTGCTACCACCTGCGCGTTTGCCGCGTCACGCTGGATCATGTCGCGCAAGAACTTGACACCGAAGATCACATGCCGCGATTCGTCGCGCGCGACGGCGGTGAAGCCCGCGCGGAAGGCGGGGAAGGTATTAAACTGGCGCGAGTAGGTCAGCATGGTGTGCTGGCTACTGAGCGCCACGGTGGCCTCGACCATGATATGGTAGAGCGTGACACCCTCGACGAGGTGCGACAAACGCCCTGGCTCCTGGCGAATGCGCTCCGCGACATCCGTAAGCCCATCGACCAGCAGACGCTGGAACGGCTGACCCATCTGCGGTTGTAGGAACTTCAACGTGTCCGTCAGGCTGCCGTGGTTAAAGCTGAGCGCCTCGGTGAAAAAGCGCTCGAAGAAGACGGTGTGGCGGGCCTCATCGACCAGTTGCGTGGTGAGGAAGATGCGCATCTCCTCGTCCGGCATGGCCGTGATAAAGGGCGCCAGCGTATCGGTGACGCAAGCCTCGCCCACGAAGAAGCCAGCGAAGCTGCCGATATTTCCGTCGCGCTCCTCCTGGCTCATCTGCTCCCACTGCTGGCGGTCGGCGCTGAAATCGATCTCCTGCGATTGCCACTGCTGGCGCTCCCAGCGATAATACAGTTCACGATATGTTGGTAGATGCACCAGCC